>CAMTVZ010000079.1:0-19851 GCA_947085285.1 uncultured Ignavibacteriota bacterium | reverse complement strand
GTTTGGGCTTGGTTACTCGCCAAATTCGTGGGACGGTTTAATCAAATATGCTGAGTCGCAAAAAATTCAGCCGGAGTATTTAGAAAAAGTAGGACTTGTAAAAAGGCGTGAAGATGGTAGTTATTACGACTACTTCAGAGGGCGGGTTATGTTCCCGGTATTTTCCACGACAGGAAGAGTTATTGGTTTTGGTGCCCGGAAGATTTATGAGGACGACCAGTTAGCTAAATATATCAACTCCCCCGATACACCTATTTACAATAAAAGCCGCCTCCTTTATGGAATTCATCAGGCAAAAGAGTCAATGCGTGAAAAAGATTTTGTAATTTTAGTAGAAGGTTATACCGACCATCTTAAAACATTTCAAGCCGGATTTAAAAATGTTGTAGCTTCAAGTGGCACCGCTTTAACCGTCGAACAAATCCAGTTAATTTCTAGATACACAAAAAACATTACTATTGTTTATGATGCCGATTCAGCAGGGTCGAAAGCTACTTTGCGCGGTGTAGATTTGATTCTTGAAAATGACCTTGATGTCAGAGTTGCAAAGTTACCTGCTGGCGAAGACCCCGACTCATACATCCAAAAATATGGTCGAGAAAAATTTCAGAGTTTGATAAAGAACTCAATATCTTTTATCGATTTTATAGCTCAAGCATATGAAACCGAAGGATACTTTAAAACGCCCGAAGGTCAAACGAAAGCTGTACGAAAAATTATTCAAACAATTGCAAAAATTAAAGACTCCATAAAAAGAAATTTTTATATTCAGGATGTTGCTGAAAAATATGGTTTGTACGAATCGGTTCTCCAAAAAGAATTAGAAAAATATATTAAAGAAGACCTCCGCCGTAGCGAAACATTTATAAATACTTATAATGAAAATGCTCAAGCACCAACTGACATAGATATGGCAAATCTATCGGTATTCGGCGATTTTAACGGCAGTCGTACTAAAGATGATGTTGATGAAATTCCTAAAGCTGAGAGCGATTTATTGCATGCAATTCTAGATGGTGGAAATGATATTGCAGGATTTGTTTTCCATTATATAAGCCCCGAACAATTTACAAATAAATATTCTTTGCTTTTGGCTAATATTTTAAAAATAATGTACGAAACAAACGAGTCAATTGATGCCACTTCTGTGTTCAATTATGTTTCAGCTGCAACTCAAATTTCAACAGACGATTTAGAAAAATTAAAACATTTTACAACAGAACTAATCTTTACTAAATATCAATTGAGCAGCCGTTGGGAAGAGGAAGGGGCTGAAGTACAAAAGGGGGATGCTGGTCAGATTGCACGCGATGCGATACGAGCTATTTATAAAAATGAAATTCAAAAGCAACTAAATTATAACAAATTTCTTATGAACGAAGCTGCTAAACGAGGAGAAGATCTGACCCAATATTTAAACAAACATAACGAGCTACTACAAGAAAAAAAAATCATTGAAGAAAATAAAATTTTCGACCTACCTTCGCACTCAACTCCTGAAGATTAGATTATTTTCACCTAAAAAATATTATCCCATTGCTTTGCAATTTCATTCCGTTTTAAATATATTAACAATAAAATAACAACTAAATGAGCGAACCTCTTCGCATTTTAATAGTTAGAACCGACAGGATTGGAGATGTCGTCCTTACTCTTCCTATGGCCGATATACTCAGACTGAATCATCCTGATGCTTATATAGCTATGATGGTTAATAGATATACATCGGAACTTGTACAAAATTCTTCGAGCGTCGATGAAACAATATTATATGACGACACAAAAGGACTTGTACCCTTTTATAAAATGTTGAAAATTATTCGTAATCATAAATTCGATGTAGCTTTTATAGCATTCCCTCGGTTCAGAATAGCTCTCCTCCTTTTTTTAGCTGGAGTTAAATTGCGGGTTGGTTCAGGTTATAGATTCTATTCGATTCTCTTTAACAAACGAATATACGAACACAGGAAAGATGCCAAAAAGCACGAACTCGAATATAATTTGAGTTTGTTAAAAGGGCTGAGAATTCCTCTGAAAAAAGTAGAACCACCTTGGATTCAGATCGACGATGAATTAGTTCGGAATGTTAAACATCGGTTAGAAAGTATGGGAATAAAGCCTTCTGATAAAATTGTGATAATACATCCCGGCAGCGGGGGGTCGTCACGTAATTGGGGTGTAGAAAAATTTGTAGAGCTTGGCAAAAAATTATCGGAGATTCAAGATGTAAGAATAGTAATTACCGGCGGAGCGAACGAATATCAACTTGTTGAAAATATAAAGCGAGCAATTGGTGGTAAGGTTGTAGGAAAGGCTGGCGAATTTTCGCTTCTTGAATTTGCGGCATTAGCAAAGTTAGCTAAACTATTTATCAGTAATTCAACCGGAACACTTCATATCGCAGCGGCTGTCGGAACAAATGTTATCGGCTTCTATCCGCAAATCACGGCATTGAGTCAGCAGCGTTGGGGCCCTTACACCAGTAAGAAAAAAGTTTTTACACCGTTGGGCAAACCGACTGACTGCAACAAATGTAAAAATGGAAAAATAAAATGTGAGTGTATGGATACTATTTCGGCAGACGAAGTTTTTGAAGCTGCAAAAGAATTTCTGAAATAATCAAACAAAAGAAATTAAAATAGGATGAACAATATAAAAAAAATTATTATCGTGATGTTGCTTGTTACCTTATCTGCTGAAAATGCATATCTGCAAATTGTAGCAAATGATACGTTGAACCGTAGTCCGATAGTCGCTGAACTGCGAAAACATAAAAACGATGCTTTTACAGTCGGCGAACATTTGGAATTTGATGTTCGGTATGGATTTATAGTTGCGGGCAAAGCAGTTTTAGAAATTCCGAAGTATGAGGATTATCGAGGCAGAAAGAGCTTTTACATTGAATCGCGTGTAAACTCACTTCCTTTCTTTTCTACTTTCTATAAAGTTGAAGATAAATATGTATCGGTAATTGATGCTGAGGGGATCTTCCCGTGGCGTTTCGAGCAGCATATAAGGGAAGGTGGATACGAACGTGATTTCGAAGCCGAGTTTGATCATATTTTAAATATTGCTAAAACTAACGAGGGGATACATCCCATCGATAGGTATGCACACGATATTCTTTCGGCTTTTTATTTTACACGAACTCTCGATTTATCGAACATGAAACCAGGTCAAAGAATAGAACTAAAAAATTTTTACAAAGATACTGTTTATACATTAGAGGTAAAATTTAAAGGCAGGCAAAAGATCGAAGTAAAAGCTGGAACTTTCAACACTATCATAGTTGAACCGATAATTAAAGGGGGCGGATTATTTAAAGCCGAGGGAACATTACTTATCTGGCTTACCGATGATGAGAAGAAAATTCCGGTGATGGTGAAATCGAGAGTAATAATAGGCTCGATAACAGCCGAATTAACCAAATATTCAGGTATTCCGGGGGGAATTAAGGCAAAGGTGAATTAATGAGAAACTTTAAACAAATTGATATAACAAAAGTAAAAACCATTTCTATTAAATCGCGAAAAAGCAAAGTAACCCCCAAGGCTTTTGCAAAAATTTATGAATCCGGTAAAAACAGCTTGCAAAGTTTTCTCGGTTCGTTTCCGAATATACTTGCAGCAAAAGATTTAAATTTATTCGTCGATATTATACTTCAAGCCCGAAAAAAAAATAAACCGGTAATCGTACTAATGGGGGCACACGTAATAAAAGTTGGTTTGTCGCCTTTGATTATCGATTTAGTAAAAAATAATTTCATAACTGCTATCGGTATGAATAGCGCTGCAGCAATTCATGATGTTGAAACTGCTATGTTCGGTAAAACATCGGAAGATGTGGCAGAGAATATTTTAGACGGAAACTTTGGTATGGCTCGCGAAACAGGTGAATTAATAAATGTAACATTACTACAATCGAGCGTTCAGTACGACATCGGTTACGGCGAAGCTATCGGAATGGAACTAATTAAACGCAAAGCTCCTAATTTAAAATACAGTATTTTAGCTTCTGGCATCGAGTTAGGCATACCGGTAACTGTTCATGCGGCAATTGGTACCGATATAATACATCAGCAACCGACTATGGACGGGGCGGCAACAGGCGAGATGTCGTTCCGTGATTTCAAAGTTTTATGTAATGTAGTAAAAGACCTCGTCGACGGCGGAGTTGTTATAAATATCGGTTCAGCAGTAATTATGCCCGAAGTATTTTTAAAAGCTCTTACAGTAACTCGGAATCTCGGTTATAAAACTGCTAAATTCACTACCGCCAATTTCGATATGTTGCCACAATACCGACCGTTTATGAATATTGTAACACGCCCCACTCAGGCTGGTGGTAAAGGTTTTAATTTCATTGGCCACCACGAAATTATGATTCCTCTTTTGTATGCAATGATTAATGAACGAAATAAAAAATGAACTCCCAAGAAATAAATTATGAAACACCCCCGACGACTTTTTTAGAGCGTCATAATATTTCACCCGTAACCTTTTCGTTCGTTTCGCTTATTATTCTTTTCACTACCTATCAAATAATTGGCGGAGTGCTTTCCTATATTTTTTTCAATGGTCAAATAAACGAACAGACCGTAAACGGTGTCCGATGGTTGACTGTTTTTGGTCAGATTGCTTTCTTACTTCTTCCCACTATATTGTTGACGAAATTAGTATCTACAAATATATTCGATTATCTAAGATTCAAATCTACAAGTTTAATCCAAATTATTCTTGCAATGTTCGGGATGTTTGCATTAGGGCAAATGCTTCAAGTTTATTTAGTAGTTCAAGAGATGATACCTTTACCCGAAAGCATTCAACCTTTTGTAGAATCGATAAAAAATTCTATCGAGCAGTTATATAAACAAGTTGCTGGGGCTTCAAATATTCAGGAGTTATTTTTTGTGCTCTTCGTTGTTGCAATCGTTCCGGCATTTGCCGAAGAATTTCTTTTTAGAGGATTAGTACAAAGAAGTTTGGAACGTGGCTTAACCCCTATAAAGGGAATTATATTGACCGGAATTATTTTCGGAGCTTTTCATCTTAACCCATTTACATTTGTTCCTCTGGCAATCATCGGAATTTATTTAGGTTTTCTGGTCTTAAAATCGGGAAGTCTTTTAGTCCCAATTGTAGCTCATTTTTTCAATAATGGAGTTGCAGTTTTGGCAATATATTTAAAATACGACGACAATGCATTAATCACCGGCAAACCAACCGATATGTCTCCCGAAATTTTACTTCTAACGTTTCTGTTTTTCTCATTGGTTTTTTTAATCATAATCTATTATTTTATTCGTGCATCTAACTTACTAACAAAAATAAAAAACGAGGTATAAAATGCCATACTGTCCGAATTGCAGTTATGAATATGTAGAAGGTAGCACAATTTGTCCAGATTGTAATTACACTCTTTTATCCGGAGAACCCTACGGATGCTTTAATTGCGAGGAGTTATTAATCGATAAGAAAATATTTTGTTCTTATTGTGGATATCTCCAATCCGAATTTCTGTCTGACGAAGATGAAATAATGTGCGAAACCCATACCGAAAACAAATCTTTAGGTTGTTGTGTAATCTGTGGAAAAGCAGTTTGTTCCGATTGCTCAGTTGAACATCAAAACAGGATTTTTTGCAGGCAGGATGAACATGTAAAAATTTCGGAAAATTGGGCTGTGGTTTTTACAACCAACATCGAATACGAAGCTGAAATGGTAAGGGCTAACCTCGAAGGGGCAAATATCCCTTGTATGGTGTTTTCGCAGCGCGACCATGCTTTAGGACTTGTAATAGGCGACATGGCAGTTGTGAATGTGATGGTTTATAAAAAACAGCTTGCTGAAGCCCAAGAATACCTGAAAAAAATCGACCTCTTTAGTGAAGAGTCGGATGAGGAGTAGGATTATAAATTGAGTAACCTTACTGTCCGTATCATTACAGCTATTCTGGCTATTCCTATAATTATACTCCTTACAATTTATGGAGATATATTTTTTCTAGTCTTCGTTTTGATTATCTCTTTTTTAACTCAAAATGAATTTTATAAATTAGCATCATTAAAAGGTTCGAAGCCGTTATCCGGCATCGGTTTATTCATAGGTAGTTTAATTGTTATATCTTTCTTTCATAAAAAAATCCAATTTTTTGTAGTCGAGTTTTTTGAAAAGTATAATGTTTTCATCCCTTTTCCATCTCAAACTCAGCTTCTCTTAATTATTTCGGTGTTAGCTATTATCACAATTTTATTGGTTGAGATGTTCCGCAACCGGGAAAATGCAATTCAAAACATTTCAACAACAGTATTAGGAATATTTTACGTTCCATTATTCTTTGGTACTTTAGTCGGCATACGGGAATTATTTGTTCCTTTCGATTTTCCAGTTTACCGGTTTTTTCCTGTAGATGTAAATTTATCTGATAGTGTAAAAGACCAGATTTATTTGTGGGGGGGATACACAGTTCTGACAATTTTTGCAACTATTTGGATATGCGATACCACTGCTTATTTTGGAGGTACCTTGTTTGGGAAACACAAACTTTTTAAACGTGTTAGTCCAAATAAAACTTGGGAAGGTGCGATATGTGGATTTGTTTTTTCAATCGCTACTGTGGTAGCGGCAAAATATCTTTTTCTCGATTATTTATCGGTTGGTAATGCTGTTTGTATAGGTGTAATCGTTGGCGTATTTGGTCAGTTAGGCGATCTGGCAGAATCGAAATTAAAAAGGGATGCCGGTGTTAAAGATTCATCAGCAATGATTCCCGGTCATGGTGGAGTGTTTGACCGTTTCGACAGCGTGCTGTTTGTAGCACCCCTTGTTTTTCTGTTTTTAGATTTTGTGGTGTTTTAAGATTATGAAATTTTTTATCAGAAATCACGCTTACTTCTCACTTATATTTGTATTCTCTTTTTCGTAATCAATATACTTCATCATGCGTTCCAATCTCAAGTAAAAAAATATCATCTTCCTTTTGCTTTTCGCTCTTTACAAAGTCGAATACTATTCGTAGGTCGTATCCAACACTACATGCCCAAGATCCTGTTAATTTTCCTTTGAGTTTATGGGTTTCTAACGGTGGAGCAAAAGGATTTTTCACCAATAGTCTCAAGGTTTCTTCTATATCTTTTTTTCGAGTTGGATGCTTCTTGATGGTTCGTCTAAAGGCACTTATAAAAGTTACTCCCAATAAGCTTTCTCATTCTGAAAGCTCTCTCATTAGATCCTCTATGGTGCCTTTTTTTACTTCTCCTCGTCTAAATTCTTCTCTTGCTTCTCTAATGTTTTCTGCAAGCAATTCTCTTCTATGCTCTATCAGTCTGCGTTGAAGAATATCTATTAGGCTTTCTTGTTGATATTCAGGCAGTGATTCAATTATATCTATCGCTTCTTGGAATGTTACAGTTTTCTTAGTAGTCATTTTAATAACTCTTTTTTTAAAAAAATATAATGTATTATAATCTAAATTTCAAGCTTTTTATTCTCTCACAATTTTATTAAATTTTGAGTGTGAAAACTATTATTCCCAAAATTGCCGTTATTACACTCGGCTGTGCCAAAAATGTTGTCGATTCCGAAGAACTTCTGAAGCAAATTGACTCAGGCGATTACTCAATTGTGAACAATCCCGATGATGCAAACGTTGTCGTGATAAATACCTGCGGATTTATTAACGATGCAAAATCAGAATCAATCGATACGATTCTGCAAGCTGCCGAACTACGTAAAAGCGGCAAGCTCGATAAGCTTATCGTGATGGGCTGCCTCTCCGAAAGATACAAAGCTGATTTACAAAAAGAAATTCCGGAAGTCGATGCATTCATTGGCGCTAACAAAATCGATGTAGTTACAAATGAACTTGGTATAAATTTTAAATACGAACTGTTAGGCGAACGTCGTCTAACAACACCAAGCCATTATGCCTACCTGAAAATTTCGGAAGGTTGCGATAATCCTTGTTCGTTTTGTTCAATTCCGATAATGCGTGGAAAGCATATTAGTAAACCAATCGAACGTGTTTTAAAAGAAGCTGAACGCCTTACTGCGTTGGGGGTGAAAGAATTAATTTTGATTGCTCAGGATACCACTTACTATGGGTTAGATATTTATAGAAAACGTTCGCTCAAAGAATTGCTTGAACGTTTGAGTAATATTGATGGAGTTGAATGGATTCGATTAATGTATGCCTATCCAGCAAAATTTCCTACAGATATTCTGGATTTATTTGTTGGAAATGATAAACTTTGTAAATATATTGATATACCGATTCAACATATTTCTGATAAAGTTTTGAAGTCGATGCGGCGCGGTATAAGCTCAAGCGAAACACGCAAATTGTTAGAAAAAATCAGAAGTAAAGTACCTAAAGTCGTATTACGGACTTCTTTGATAGTTGGATATCCGACCGAAGGAGAAAAAGAATTCGATGAGTTGGTTGACTTTGTGGAAGAGTTTGAATTCGATCGGTTAGGTGTTTTTAGCTATTCGCAGGAAGAAAATACCATAGCAGAAGCCTTAGGCGATCCTGTTCCTGACGAAATTAAGGAAGCCCGAAAAAATAGAATTATGGAAATTCAAAGTGAAATATCCTTTAAGAAGAACCGCCAGCTTGTTGGCTCTGAGATAAAGGTAATAGTTGATAGCAAAACCGCATCGGCAGCTTACTGCCGTAGCCAATTCGATGCGCCAGAGGTCGATAACGAAATAATAGTTGAACCTTCGGCTCATTTAAAAATAGGAAATTTTTATAAGGTTACTATTGTTGATAATTTTGAATACGATTTGTTTGGTGAAATTAAAAAAAAGATATAATATGAACTTAAAAACACTTAAAATAATACTATTAACTTTTTTCGTTTCTTTTGCAACAGTATCGCAGGTTGAGACTCACAAAGCTGTTGAAATAGGAGTACCAAAAATTTTTGTAGAGGTGTTAGGCTTTGCTTCTGATGCTCCAAATGAAAGTCGGCTTGATGTCTATATTCAAGTTCCATACGAATCTATATTCTTTGTTAAAAGTGCCGGTATCTTTCTCTCAAATTACGAACTGACTGTTAATATTTATGATGCATCTGGCAATTTGGTTAAAGAAAAGCTGTGGAGCGAAACAATAAAAACATCAGTTTACGAAGAAACAATTTCGCCCAAGCAGCATAAACTTAGCCAACAATCGTTTCAATTGCCCCCTGGTCAATACCAATTAGTTGTACAAATCAGGGATATAGAAACAAAAAAAGCATCAAAATATACACGGAATATAGAATTGCGCGATTTTCGCCAACACCAATTCGCAGTTTCCGATGTGATGCTTCTGAACAAACTTACTATCGAGGGGGATAGAAAAATCATCAATCCAAATATTTCGGGGAATGTTGTTGATTTAGGAGAAGGCTTTTTTGCTTTCGCCGAAGTTTATAACTCCACGAATGCCGATTCGCTCCAAATCGTTTACGAAATCTCTACAGATAAAAAGAAAAATTTGAGAACTGGTAAAGAAACGCAACCATTGATACAAGGAAAAAACAGCATTTTCTTTAAAATCATTTCTGGCGATTTACCGATGGGAGATTATACGCTGGAGATTAAAATGTATCCCAGCAAGCAGCCGACTTACACTTCGATAAGCAGAAGATTTTCGATTCACTGGCGTGGTATGCCTGTATCGATAGTTGATCTCGATGCCGCTATCGATCAGATGACATACATCGAACAACCATCCGAAATTGAGCGGATTAAAAAGTTACCATTTAACGAACGGATGGAATCGTTTAAAGAACTATGGAAAAAACGAGACCCTACTCCTAACACCGAACGGAACGAATTAATGGAAGAATATTATTCGCGTGTTGAGTACGCCAATAAAAATTTTAAACACTACTTCGCCGGCTGGAAAACTGATATGGGGATGGTTTATATTATTTTTGGCGCCCCAAACAACGTCGATCGTCATCCCTTCGATATCGACTCTAAACCTTACGAAATCTGGTATTACTACGAATTAAACCGTCAATTCGTTTTCGTTGACCAAACTGGTTTCGGCGATTATCAATTGACAACACCTATCTGGGATGTTTGGCAAAGACCAAGAAGATAAAAATAAATTTTTCAATTGATGCGAAAAATCGTTATCCGACTTTCCATTTTTTTCTTCTTTCTTCAAACTTTCATCGTAAATATATGTATCGCTCAACGCCAAACAATTATTCATAATATTGTTTTTTCACAATCTCATTCAATTTACACCGACGATTTTCTCCAATCTATTATTTCTTCCAAACCAAATATCATCTTTGACGTAAAAAATATAGAGGACGATTTAAATAAACTTCGTTCTCTTTGCTTAGCAAACTGCTACTACTTCGCCGAGGTTAGTATCGATTCATTACAATATTTTGACGATAGCTCGTATGTAAATATTTTTATCCGCATCGATCCACATCATAAATCTCTAATAAAAAAAATTATCATCATCGGGAATACAATATTTACAACCGACAACATACTGAAAAACTTCAGCACAACCACTGGCAGTTGTTTACAAAAAACATTGCTCGAATCCGATATCAATAATCTTGTAACAAGATATGAGGAATCAGGTTATCCTCTTGTATCGATTGAAGTTGCCGACATTTCGATAGTTGACGATTCAAATTCGATTGAGATAACGTTAGAAATTGATGAGGGACAAAAAATCAGGATCGATAAAATTCAAATAGAGGGAAACACCGAAACTAAAAGTGATGTGATTATCCGCGAAACTCGTATTCAGCAAGGAGAAATTTATTCAAAATCAAAAATTCAGAAAATTCCACAACGATTGAACCGGATGCAATTATTCTCATCAATCAGCGAGCCTGAATTATTTCTTCTTCAAGATTCAAATTTTGTTGCCGAAAAAAATATTTCGTCAATCACAAAAACATCGCAACAATACGGGCAACCAACATCTTCAGGATTGTTGATTAAGGTAACAGAAGCAAATACAAATTCTTTTGATGGTGTTGTTGGATATCTGCCCGGCTCAGATTCCGAAAAAGGATATTTTACTGGACTTGTAGAGGTTACGATGCGTAACCTCTTTGGAACTGCGCGTAAGTTGAATGTAAAATGGCTTAAAGATGAACGGCACTCGCAAGAAATTGGAATCCGTTATGTTGAACCTTGGTTTCTAAATTATCCTGTAAACCTTGCGGGTACATTTTTCCAACGTCAACAAGATACAATTTATGTTCGGCGTTTTATTGAGCTTAAATCCGAACTGATGCTCAGCGATTTTTTTTCGGTGGGGGTGTTGTTCAATCAAGAAAACATAATTCCATCATCCGAAACTGCACGACGCTATGTAAATAGCAGCGGCACTACCTCAGTTGGTTTCGATGTTCATTACGATTCCCGTGATAATATTTATAACCCTACAAGCGGCATCAACTACAAATCCGATTTTCGTTACGGTCGGAAAAAATATTATAATTTAAATTCAGTTCAAAATGTTCAACGAATTGGAATCGACGTTGAGTGGTTTCAGGAAACTTTCAGTCGGCAGGTTGTGGTTGTTGGGCTCCACGGCAAAGAACTGCGTGCGGGAACAATCGAGCTGAGCGATCTTTATAGATTTGGTGGTGCCAACACATTGCGTGGTTATCGCGAAAATCAATTTCTCGGTTCACGCATAGTTTGGTCGAATCTGGAATATCGTTTGATAACCGGCAGTAAGTCGTTCTTTTCCGGCTTTTTCGACATAGGATATTATTCACGAAATAATAACGACTTGAATATTATTACTGAAAGTGTTAAATATGGTTACGGCTTAGGTATTCGAGTTGAGACCGGTTTGGGCATTATCGGTGTGAGCCTGGCACTCGGTAAAGGCGATACGTTCAATCAGGCAAAAATTCATTTTGGTTTAATCAACGAGTTTTAAAAGATGAAAGACACTCACGAAAGTTTAACTGCATTAACATTCGAGCGTCAGCTTTGGCAAACAGGTAAACGCTTTGTTGCAGGAGTTGATGAAGCTGGGCGCGGACCCCTTGCAGGACCTGTCGTTGCAGCGGCGGTTATTTTTCCACGCGATTTCATTATTGATGGAATTAGAGATTCTAAATCACTATGCGAGAAAAAACGAAACGACTTGTTTGAACAAATTTATTCTAAAGCCTTGAGTATCGGAATTGGAACTGCAGATCACGATTTGATTGATGAAATAAATGTTCTGAATGCAACATTCAAAGCAATGCACAAAGCTATCGATGAATTGGAACCGGCACCCCAACACCTGCTTGTCGATGGCCCTTTCTTTCCTGAATTAAATATTCCAGCATCCAGAATCGTGGACGGCGATTCGAAATGTTTTACAATTGCAGCAGCTTCGATTATAGCAAAAGTTATTCGTGATAATATGATGATTGAATACGACAAGATATATCCACAATACGGTTTTGCTAAAAACAAAGGTTACGGTACCAAAGAGCATATTGAAGCGATACGAAAACATGGTTTCTGTGATATTCATAGAAAAAGTTTTAAAATACGCAAACTTAACTCCGAATAATTGTATGCCTCACACGCGCGAAAAGGGAAAAGGGGCAGAAGAAATTGCCGAGAAATTTTTAGTTGAAAAAGGGTTTAAAATCATTGAACGAAATTATGTTTTCGACCGCGGCGAGATTGACCTCATAGCCGATGATAACGGAATAATCGTTTTCGTCGAAGTTAAATCACGTAAGTCGATAGAGTATGGAGAACCCGAAGATTCTATCACGATTGGAAAACGGCGGCAAATCCGAAAAGTTGCAGAAGGTTATTTATACGAAAAAAACATTTCAGGTAAAGAAGCCAGGTTTGACGTTGTTGCAATCAAATGGGCGAGGGGTGAACCTGTTATTAACTATTATCCAAATGCTTTTTGAGCAATGGGCGATGAGCGGTGAGCGTAGAGCATAGAGCTAATAGCAGAGAACTTTATGTTCTATTAATTATCGCTTATTTTTTTTCAGCTGCTATAGGTTTGTCGGTTGTTGTATCCGAAGTTGTAGCTTTAGCATCAGGTTTACGAGTTGCTTCTGCTTTTGAGGGTTTGTTATCTCCTCCTGCCGGAGTTGAGTTACTCTTTTTATAGTCAGTTAAATAAAAACCGCTCCCCTTAAAAATTAAACCTGAACCACCGCCGATCATTCTTGAAAGTGATGGCGTTTTGCATGACGGACACATCGTCAGTGAATCGGCTTTTATACTATGAAACTCTTCAAATTCGTATTCGCATCTTTTACATTTATAAGCGTATGTTGGCATATTTTTCCTTACCGTGTTAATAATTTCAAATTTTGGCTTAAAATATATAAAAAACTGAGGTTTTAAACAAATGAGAGTTGAGTTGTTTATTAAAGCTCTAATTTCGGGTCGTTTTCATAAGCTGAGCCGATATGACATAAATAGTTCAGAGTTTCTGAAAATAAAGCGAATAGGTTTTTTAAACGCTCAACATCTTCGATGATACCATTAGCTTGAAAGTAGAGTTCATCAACACCTTCAGGAAAATCAGCCCCGAACCATCCCTCGTCATCTTTTACTTCAAACGAAATCTCCGGTTGTAACTGTATCAGTTGGCGGATAGTTGGGTTCGAAAAAAATGTAATCACTTTAGATGCATCGTTTCCCTGTATAATAAAATCGTTATCGAAATCGGGATATCCTACTTCAATATCCTCCATACCTAAAATCTTACCTATATTACTGAAAATATTTTTTCTGTAAACTTTAAATCGAAATCCATCGACATTTACATAAGGAGCTCGCATTCGTGTATATACATTGATGTTTGATCCTGTTGATACAGTACAAACATCCAGAGTTATAGTCCACTCTTTTACTTTTACAGTAACTTTGTTCCCTTTCCACAAACCTCCTTTAATAAAGTTGCCTCCGATTTCTTTGCAGAGTTGCTGCCAAACTTCATCTTGGCTTTGTCCAAATATATTTCTTAAGAAAGTCATGTTTTATTTTTGCTTAGCGAAAAAAATTAAATCTGCACTGAATAAATTACTTAGTAACGACTGATATCAGAACAGATAAACGCGAATTTAGATGATATACATAGATTATTATCAGTAGAGACTTCTGAAAAATTAAATCTGCGATGAATAAATCATTTAAATAGAACACGGAAAAACACGAATTTGACGCCTGCCTGCCGCAGGCAGGGATATACACGGATTATTATCAGTGTTAATCCGTTGAATCTGTGTTCATCTCCCAACGGGATGCTTCGCACGTGTTCTATTTATATTTTTCAGAAGTCTCCAGTAATAAGTTCGCTCTAAAAAGTGCAAAAAAATTTAACAAATAATTTTCATTTGAGCAAATTTTTAGATAAATTCCTGATAGAAATTTCAATGTAAAATTAAATTTAATAATCATCATGAAAAAAATTATTTGCATTTTATTCTTTATTATAATTTCAAATCTTTCGGTTATTGCACAAAACATTCCTGTTCTGATAACAGATAGTCTTGATATTTATGTTAATCGTGGACTTGAACGCTGGCAAATTCCCGGCGCTGCAGTTCTTGTTGTAAAGGATGGAAAGATTATAGTTTCGAAAGGCTATGGAGTGAAAGAATTCGGGACCAATAATAAGGTCGATGAAAATACTTTGTTTATGATTGGCTCGAATACAAAAGCTTTTACAGGAACTGCCCTGGCTTTTCTTGAATATGAAGAGAAATTAAAACTCGAAGATAATGTAATTAAGTTTCTTCCCGATTTTAAAATGAATGACAGATGGATAAACAATAATCTTAACTTAATCGACATAATTACACACAGAATGGGATATCGAACATTTCAAGGTGATTTTATTTTTTGGTCTTCAGATTTAACAGAAGATGGGGTAATTGAGAAGTTTGGGAAAATCCAGCCTAAGTTCGACTTTAGAACTAAATATGGATACACAAACGCAGGTTATTCGATTGCTTCTAAAATAATTCAAAAAATTTCAACGAAGGAATGGAAAGATTACTTAAGAGAAAAAATTCTTCATCCATTAAATATGAAGAAAACAACAGCACTCTCGATTGAATTTGCAAAGGGGGATAATGTTGCAAAGCCACATACACTTGTCGAGGGGACTGTAATTCTTTTGCCTTTCGAGAATATTGATAATATGGCAGCGTGTGGAAGTATGGGGTCGTCTGTTAAAGAATTAAGTAATTGGATTATTGCACAGCTGGATAGTGGTAGAATTAATGGCGAACAAGTTATCCCATACAAGGTAATTGAAAGAACGCGACAGCCACAAACAATTGTACGACGCACAAAACATCTGTTTAATAAAACAAATTTTTCTTTATATGGACTGGGTTGGGTTTTAGAAGATTATGAAGGAAGAGAGATAGTTTCGCATACGGGCGGTGTAAATGGTTTTGTAACTTCAGTTTCGTTAGTACCAAGTGAAAACCTTGGAATAGTTGTTTTAACAAACACAGATAAGAATACTTTTTATCTTTCGCTTAAGTGGGAAATTCTCGATGCATTTTTAAATCTACCGTATCGGAATTACGATTCTGTTTATTATTCCCGATATCAGCAGCAACAAGCAAAATATTCGCAATGGTTAAAAGAAGTAAGAGATTCAATTGCAATGAACTTTAAGCCAGAACTGAATCTAAACGCATTTGAAGGAAAATATAAACACGATGTTTACGGTTATGCTGAATTAAAAAGGAAGGATGATTATCTTGAGTTAACACTTGAACATCATTCTAAATTGAAAGGAAAGTTAGAATACATTAGTAATAATCGTTTCCTTTGTACATATTCCGACCCGATATTCGGTATAAAAATTTTCCCTTTTGAAATTGAAAATAGGAAAATAAAATCGTTCGATTTATATGTTGATGATTTTATTGATTATGAATCTTATAAGTTTGTGAAGGAATGAAATGACCAGCCTGTAATTTAGAAAAACATTTATTCCGAAAATCGCAATAGGAAATAGTTTTGTTCTTCAATGTGTTGATGTTAGATGTTGTGTGGAGAAAGATAAACCCAGATTGTTCATTAGGAAAAAATTCTAATGACCACCATTAGAAAATAAAGGAACTAATTCATTATTTATCAATCATTTACATTTATTGATTGTTAAGTTAATTAGTCAATGAATGTGTAAGAAAAGTGCAAACAGTTCTTTTTCCCGGTTCATAGAATACATCGGTTCATCTAGCCTTACTGACGGTGACTGCTATAATGATATAAAATAGAAAACTGTTAAAACAGTTTAAAATATTACTTTTTTGTGCATTAACCCACGACTTACCTGCCCGCCAAAGTCCGCAGGACGCAGGCGGGAGTCGTGGGTTAATGAGAAAATAAATTATTTTCTGAACCGTTTTAACGGTTTATCTAAACAAGTGATCAACTTGTGTAACTTAAAAATTCTCTAATGACAAATCTGGGTTAATATTTATATTCCTTCAATGACGAGTGAAATAAAAAAGCCGATTCATTGTTGAATCGGCTTGGAAAAAAATATTGTAGAGGTTACTATTTATCTGAGCAATACCATCTTTTTAATTTCTTGATATCTGCCGCCATCCACGGTAATTTTATAAAAATAAACTCCTGATGATAAATTATCCGCAACAAAATCAATCGTTTGCTCGCCTTCATCTAATTCTTCTTTGTTAATTAAAGTTGTAACTTCCTGACCGAGCAGATTGTAAACTTTCAAAGTTACAACCGACTGTTCTGCTAATGTGAATCTTATAGTAGTTGAGGGGTTAAACGGGTTGGGATAGTTTTGATGTAAATTGAACACAGAAGGTAAATCGATATCATTATTAAGTTGAGGTGTAATCCGAGTAATCGTCGCGAGCGGGTCTTCTTTTAGAAAAGGAACTTCGCTCAGCAATTTTGAACCATTCAGAGTAATACGACTCGCAAAACTTACCGTATCTAAAGGACCAGTAAGAGCATTATTTATTCTTCTGATTACATAGTATAAATTATTGATATCGCCTACTCGATTCGTTAAGGCATGGTCAGCAAGTAGAGCAATTTGAATAAGTGAATTATCGTGGAGAGGATTCCCCGGATCAATATATTTCAAATCACCGAATCCTGGCTTAGTTATTCCTAATGCACTTGCGGCAATGCCAAGTTTAAATGCTGTAAGTTCAGCAAATAATTTATTGTTATGTTTATCCGGAGGAAGAGTTTTCTGCTCTCTAGTAAAATTTTTATTTCCTTTTAATTTATCAAAGTATCGAGGACCTTGAGTGTGTAACCCCGATTTATCTCGTAAAGATTTTAAGACATCGTCGGCTTTCTTCATTAAAACCCAGCCACCAGATTGCGGATTAGATAATATTTTTCCTACAAGTAGCCCATTCGTTGGACCGAATCCACCTTCTCTAAAGATTTCTTCGATGACATTTGTATAATTTGGCATTGGTAGTAAAAATTGTTGGAAACTCGGCAACATATTAATAGCAGGTGTTCCTGTAACAGGTCCGAACCAATATTTTTTTATTTGTTGTGGTTTTGCTTTTACACAATATCCTTTCACGATTACTGAATCGCCTGCTGGTATTTCGCCATTACTGAATTTGTATTTCTTTTTAGTCTCTTGAGTAACAGCACTAAATTTTGTATTTTCAAGACCGCGTGCAAAATCTACGTCTTGTTTGAACTGAATGTGCATTTCGGTGACTGCGGTAGTCCCTTTATTTTTTAATACAAATTCCCAATACGATGCAACGTTTTTCTTTTTTTCAGCTTTAGGAATTTTGTTTTGTGCAGCAGATGCAAGTGATTCAGGTATAAAGCTGAAATACTTTAATGTATCTTCAGATCCACCAATAGTAAATGTTTGTTCTTCGGCAAAAAGTGAGCCGGCATAACTCTTATCAATGGCTTGGACACTCCAGTAATAAGTGCCTGGAGGTAAATTTTTGATTTCCCATTGGTTCTGTTTGTGAGCATTTGCCATTTTCGGTACTCTCTGAAAACCAGTGCTTATATTTGAAATAGGAGAAAAACGTTGTACACCAGAATTGGTTGTACCTAAGCGAAGGTTATATATTAAACCGTTTTGAGGTGTATGGTCGTCGGTTGATCGATTCCAGGTTAGTATAATAGTTTGCTGTTGAATCTCAGCCTTTAATCCTTCCGGGACACTTGGTTTAGCATTCTGTGTATATACATTCGTTCCTCCATTATTCCGAAAAATCTTTGTAATAGGAAGATAAGGTCGAAATTGAGTTGTTTGACTTGTGCCTCCGGTAAGAGCAATATCTAAGTCGCCATCATTATCATAATCACCCCAACCAACTGCGCAATTATGTAATCCTGGTAATAGAACATTGAGTTCAGAAAATGTTCTGCCATTATTATAATATATCTTAGTTACTGGGTCGGTGATGTATGGACCATTACCTTTATAAAGAGCGGCAACTAAATCTCGTGTCGATAATTTATTGAGCCCATAATGAAATTTTGTTGCTCCAGAAATTAGAATATCAAGCCAACCATCGTTATTATAATCGCCCCAAGCGACTGCGCTTGCCATCACATTAACCAATCCTGGTTTGATATCAATAAAATTGCCGTTATCATTCCGATAAATTGTCGTAAATGTTTTGCCAGCACCAGCTAACAAACCGGTATACAGAAAATCCAAATCGCCATCGTTATCATAATCGCCCCAAGCCATCGCTCCGCTGTTTGCACGAGCAAATTGAGCATCAACCACTGTAAAGACTCCGTCATCATTTCGGAATAATAGATTAGTTACACCCCAATCTCCGTAGCCGGTAAGTGAAATATCTAAATCACCGTCATTGTCGTAATCAACCCACGCAGACGAACTTCCCCAAACACCCGGAAGTCCAGCATTTATGTTTACAAAAGATCCATTATTATTTCTATAAACACGCGAGATAAACGAACCTCCACCATTCGGAGAACCAGTTAGCAGCAAGTCTAAATCGCCATCGTGATCGTAATCGCCCCACGAAGTTGAACCATAAACAACTCCGGGAAGTCCGGCGTTTATATCAACAAAGTTTCCATTATCGTTACGATAAATCTTTGTTATCGGTTGATAATTATTTGGACCAGTTGCACCTTGGATTATCAGATCGAGGTCATCATCATTATCAAAATCCACCCACGATTCGGCATGTGCCGACTGAGCTCCAACAAGAGGTGCATTAATATCAACGAATAATCCTGCATCGTTTCGATAGACCTTTGCATACATACTATCATTATCAGTAGATCCATTAACAAGTAGATCAAGATCACCGTCGTTATCATAATCACCCCACACAACAGAACTGAAAAATCCGCCGATAAGTTGAGCGTCGATATCGGTGAATGTTGTGGTATCTTGGTATGTCGATTCAACAAAGAAGTGTTGTTGCATTTCAGTGGAATTAAAATTGGCATTTCCCAACACAAGTTGTGTATGCAATAATATCCCCCACAGTAGAAGTAAGAATTTTTGCGTTGAATAATCAGTTTTGGTTAACATATCATTCCTCGTTTAGTTGTTTAAGATATTTATTTGTTTAAACCAAATGAATCTATCTAATTAACACCATCTTTTTAATTTCTTGATATCTGCCGCCATCCACGGTAATTCTATAAAAATAAACTCCTGATGATAAATTATCCGCAACAAAATCAATCGTTTGCTCGCCTTCGTCTAATTCTTCGTTGTTAATTAAAGTTGTAACTTCCTGACCGAGCAGATTGTAAACTTTCAAAGTTACAACCGACTGTTCTGCTAATGTGAATCTTATAGTAGTTGAGGGGTTAAACGGGTTGGGATAGTTTTGATGTAAAT
>CAMTVZ010000078.1:0-13548 GCA_947085285.1 uncultured Ignavibacteriota bacterium | reverse complement strand
AGAAAAGAGAAAGCCCAAAAGATTAAACGAATACCAATTGCATTTACAGCAATTAGTCCAACTGATTCTCGCGATCTGGAAACTTCTTTTGTGATTGAGTAGCGTCCCCCAAAATCAATTATTAACATAAATATTGAGAATATTGAACCTGCAAGATAAAGCCTTCCATAATCTACACTACCTAAATAGCGTGGTAGGAAGAGCATGAGTAAAAAACTCATCGTCCAAGTTACAGCTTGCGAGCCCATCAGCACGCTTGTATTTTTCGCAATTGATTTAGCGATTTCTTTGTTCAATTCGATTCCTTAATTGTTGAACTCTTGAAAATGGATGAAGTTATAATAGCAAGAGCGAACTTTGGTAAGGCTAACATTCTTTTCCAACGGTGTGGTTCTTTTATAAGTCGATACAACCATTCACATCCAATTTTTTGAACCCACAAAGGTGCTCTTCGAGCGATGCCCACAATAAAATCGAAACTGCCACCTACACCAATGGCAACTTGAACTCCGAGTCGTTGTAGATTTCTGGCTATCCACAGGTCTTGCTTCGGTGCACCGAATGCAACTAATAGAATTTGAGGTTGGGCAGATTTTATCATCTCGCAAATATTGTCTTCCTCTTGTATGTCAGGCGAGCCTGAATAAGTCCCTGCTACTTTTAATCCTGGATACGTAGCTTTTAGTTTTTTGGCGGCTTCATCTGCAACACCGGGAGCCGCTCCTAAGAAAAATATCCGCCATCCATATTTGGCAGCATGGCAGGCAAGCTTTTGTACAATATCGATGCCTGTAACACGTTCTTTTAATGGTTGAAATGATAATTTTGATGCAAGCACAATTCCGATCCCGTCGGGGAGTGAAAGAGCAGCATTATTTAACACTTCACGGAATTTAATATTTTTCTGAGCTTCCATAACAAATTCAGGATTAACCGTAACAATTTGATGACACTTTTTGCTGGCAATCATGATTTTAATTTTTTCGATTGCATCCAACATTTTAACATTATCAATTCGTACATTGAGAATGTATACTGAATTATTTTTCGTAGTTCCAAGAAAATTTTCATTCTTTAAATAATTTGACATAAATTTAAATTCTAATTTTCTTCAATGTCCAAAGTGAATTCTGTAGAATCTTTTAACATCGACAAATGTTCCTTTGTGAGGAAAAAATAGTTTGTACTTTTTTCACCAAACCGTCTCTTTCGTAGTATGCTTCCATCAAACCAATATACTCCATAACCGTATCTTTCTAGATATTGAACAGTAGGTATTGCCGAAGATTCCGTTTCGTCAAGGTTTCCCCATATCTCAACTAATAAAGATGGTCTCGAATTTTCAAGAATTGATGAAGCACCCAAAAAACAATGATATTCATGCCCTTCAACATCACATTTGATAAAGGATATATGTCCTAATGCCTGTGATAACTGGTTGAGTGTCTTGGTATGGATTGTTCGTACTCTATTTCGCGAAGAAGATTGAATTGGAATTATTTTGGCTTCATAAAAGTTTTCCTCATTATTTTTATTTAGAGGAATTTCCATTTTAACAATACTTTCTACATCCGATACGGCAAAGTTGAATAAATGTACATTCGTTAGTTTTAATTTTTTTGTAATGTACTTTAATATTTCAAAAGGTTCGTAAATAGGCTCAAAACTATAAACTTTTCCTTTGCTTCCTACAATATCCGAAAGATATTTAGTGAAAAATCCAATATTTGCACCAAGATCAATAACGTAGTCGCCTGGTTTGACTAAAGAATAGATAATTTTAAATTCGGGAGAACTTTGTTCCGAAATCGATTTTGTAGCATTTGCGTAACGAAATTTTTGTATTGTAAGAACAAGTCTCTTAGGTAGCCTGCGTTTGAGAAAACTCTTTAAATTTGAAAGAAGTATTTTGGATTTCATAATTTCTTTAATAAAATATCGATATATTTTTTTCCCGGATGACACGGTTCATTTTTTCGTATCATTGTCGGGTTTCACAAACTGTCCTGCTACATCTGATTGATTTAATTGTTGAATAATGGGGAGTAAACCCATTAATGTACCAAGGTAGACCATATTTCTCGAGTAAGTTAATTGTAGATCATAGTATGAAACTACAACTTGACCGATGATTGCCATAATCGCAATTGAACAGATTGTTTTCAAATATGGATCTTTTAATCGGACGAAAAGATATCCGGCTTTGAATATAAATGAATTGAAGAAAACAAAGAACAAGAAAAACCCAATAGCCCCTGATTTTACTATTATCCAGAATATCTCGTTATGGGGAATATAATCGCGTAAGGGGAATGGTATGGCAACAAGCTGAATCGGTTGTTCGTACTTTTTCCCAAACCCGATTCCTAACACTGGGGAGGTTTTTATTGTTTGAGCTAAATTGTAGTTTTCAAATTCGCGATATAAATTAGAATAGTACCTTTCGCCAGCGGTTTCTGGGTCTGTCGAAATTGATGATTTGACAAGTTGAGCGGGGAGGGCCAAACCACTTTGACTGTTCCAAAAAATTATTAGATACAAAATAATTATTATAAATGTTGGAGATAATGTTTTTAATAATTTTATTCTATTATCTCTGGAAATTAGAATGATATAAGCAATAAACACGACTGCAAGTGCACCGTATGTTGCCCGACGTTGAGCTAAAATAAAAACAAGAAATAAAGGTAGTATCAACCATCCTAAAACAGAGCGTTGCTTATGTGTGACGTTAAACAAAAAAAAGCCTCCAAACATCACAAACAGTGAAATAAAAAAAAGAGGGTCTTCGCTATTTGTTAGTTGTGTCCTACCATCAAAACTGAAGCCTAACCGAAAAAATCGGATTATTCCTTGGAAAACTTTAAAAGCCAGACTTGCAATAATTACCCATATCAATTGTTCGAGGTGAACTCTTGTTTTGATAATTTGGGGGACAAAGAAATAAAGAATACCTAAATAAAACAAAGCTCTCAATTCCCAAAGAGCTGGCAAAAAATCTCCACCTCTCGATAACCCATAAATTGCTGAAAAAATTAACCATAAAAAGAAAATAAGTGCACCAAACCATAATGGTACACTTTGTATTTTTTCATCCTTCCTTAAAATTATTTGTATAACCCAAACAATGAAAATAAAGAATAGATGTAATTCAAGTAGATTTACTACTGCAAAATCCATACTTGAGAAGAAGCTAAAAGCTTTGAGGTTTTGAAAATATTCTGCTCCAATAATTGATCTATCGTAACCGCGGGGAGGAGTTTGGTCGAATAATAAGACGAAACTAACAAAAAGCATGAAACCCCACTCAATACGATAAATTGTAAGCGTAACTATTAAAACCCCAAGTATGACGGCAACGGTTGTGAAAACACTTCCACCAGACAGAATAAATAACAACGATGTGAGGATGGAGATTAGAATTAATGTTCCAATACTTATGAAGTTTTTATTGAAAACATTAGTGTTCATATTTAGAAAAAAGTGTTTCATAGTTATGGGATCTCAATCACCGGTAATTTCATTGTGTACATAATAAATAATACCCAACAGACTTGTAGAAGAGCAACGCAGGCAACAATTAATAAATTTTTATATGTTACCTTTTTAATTCTTTTACCAACAAAGATGACTATAAATGTTAAACTTATTAATCCGATAAGAGAAAGCATTGTAAAATTATCTATTATTATCTAATCTTTTGTTGAAAACCGGTTCAAAACAAAACCGAGTACATTTCGCTCGTTTACTCGCTGTAATAATTTATCTAGATCCTCTTTTTTAGTCTTCTCGGTTTGGATAACCACAATTAGTCCTTGTAATTGGTTTATATATAATAATGGGATGGTTGGCGAATTAATAGCTGGCATATCAACAATAATAATTTCATATTTTTGTTCAAGAGAGTATAGAACGTCACGGAATGAAGCAAGCTGTTCTAACCCGAGCGATGGTTGAATTGATTGTGGGCGTGTTCCATCGGCTGATGTTTTTGGAAATAATTTTTCGTGTAAAATTACTTTTTTTCCAGCTGTTAGCACCGAAAGATTTTCAATTGCTGTTCTCGAAACAGTGATATTGCTATCATTCAGTGCTTCGGTTAGTCCTGGGGAGAGAGGGACTCCGAAAATTTTATGTAAACGCGGATTGGCAATATTTAAATCGACTAATATTGTACTTTTTTGTGTGCCAAGAGCGAACGATACAGCCATATTACTTGCGATAAGGGTTTTTCCATCCCCTTTCTGTGGACTCGTTATACCGACTGTGAAATTTATGTCATGATTATCCCGAGAGAGTAGCGAATAATTAAATGAATTATAATACTTAAATTTAATAACCGAATTATCTAAGTAGCTACTCGATCCCTCATTCACAGATACAGATTTTATTAAACGAATTATTTTGTCGTTCTTTTCGTTGTCAGAATTTTCCACGATCTCGATACGATTGTCTGATATTTCCACTCTATTGTTCCAATATTTATTCTAAATAATTTTTGTTTTGTACTTTAGGTGCGGTCGTCGTTTCCATCAGAGATATAAGCGATAATTGGCTTTTGATAAATCTCAATATCTCTTCGTGATCGTATAGTGGTATCAAATAGTTCCCGCAAAATCACCGATATAAATCCTAAAAATATTCCAATACCAAATCCAGCAAGTATTAATTGTCTCTTTTTAGGCTTTGTTGGGGTGGTCGGTAGATGTGGTGGATCCAGAATCACAAACTGATGTCCTGTCTTATATCCTAAATCACGCGACGCTTTAGCTTGTTCAAGTCGTACTTTCATATCATCATATAATCTCCGATATAAATTAAAATCGGATTCTTGCTCTGCACTTAAATGACCACTAATAAATGCTTGTTGCACATTTTCTACAAGCTGTGCTCGTTTGTTCTCAAAATCTATACGTTGCATTTGTTTCTTACTCATTTCTGACTCAATTGCATTCTTCATACGAATTAGTAATTCAGAAATCTGGTTCTCAACATTCTTTACTTCCGGATATTGTGGGGTATATCTCTGTAAAAAATCGTCATACCTTCTTAAAAATAAATTTAAATCAGCAGCAAAGGGGATCTCCATTCTCGTAAGGTCGTATAGGGTTTCTTTATTCTTATCAATTTGTGACTGGTTCGATGTTGAACGCAATATTTTAAGTGCCTGTTGGTAAGTATTTAAATATATATCTAAATCGTTAATCTGTGTTTCTATATTTTCTATCTGGGCGTATTGAATTCTATTTTGTTCAGGTAATGTGTTTACACGATTACCTATATGTGTAATTATTTTACGCTGACTTTCTTCAAATTTTTCACGTGTCTCTTTTAATTTAGTTTCAAAAAACTGTACAGATTGGTCGCTTTGTTGTGTCTGAAATTGAGAAATTGTATGTATCAATAATTGTGTGAGTACTCTAACTGCCTGTTGTGCCCTCTGTGCATCTTCATCGGTAAATGTTATAGCAAACGAACCCGAGCCCCTATCCTCAAGTTCAAATCTCTTAGCCAGCGATGTTATTAACGCTTGTCGGTCTCTCTCGGTAAATGCGGTTTCGTTAAGACCGAGGCTATCAATAAGTTGTTGTATAATGGTTCGGCTAGTAAGTATTTCTCGATATAAATTTAATCGATCTTGAGTCCCTAATGTCGATCTAAGTTCTAATCCTAATATGGGGGTCGAGGTTTCATCCCGTTGATATAAAATCGTTGTAGATGATTCATAGGATTTAGGAAGTAAAAATGCTCCAATTGTACTTATAATTGTAACAACCACAATCGGAATTATAAAAAATAATTTTCTTCTACGAAATATCGAAATAATTTCGAAAATCGTAAACTGAGCTGAATTCAAATTATTTACCTTTAGATTATTAAATATTTTTTTAATTAATTCTTAAAACCTCAATTTATATGCCACTAAAAAAAGAGGTGTTTTTTTAGGATTTATGAAATTTCTTATCAGTTATTGGTCTTTTATTTTTTTATTTACACTTGAATTCGCTATTGCCAAGTTAAATGTGTGTAATTATTTTACACATTTTTAAAACAACTCGTTTTTACTTCTTATAAGTGATGATAAGTGTGTAAAAAGGTTACACATTGATAATTACAAAAAACTAAATGTGCAGAAAACATTGGTTTTAAGTTTAAAATTCTTTTTTAACATTAATACCTTTGTTAAAAAACATTCAATAATTGTTAATTTAAGGCATATATGATGGCACAGCCTTTGAAACAATGAAAGCAACAATAAATTAAGAACTTAACGAAAATTAAAAAATTCTGTAATGAAACTAATCCTAATTCTATTCCTATCTTTCCCATTAATTATGGGATGTTCTTCTTCTGAAGATTTAGCAAAAGATAGTCTAACTCAAATAATTCGATCTGGCAGTCAACCAATGCATAGTGATACGCAAACCGATACTTATGTAATCAGAATAGGGGATCAAATTCAAGTCGTTGTTTGGGGGTATCCCGAGTTTAATTTTCAAGGACCTGTAAAAGAAACAGGTTTGTTAACAGTGCCACTGATTGGTGACATTGCTGTTGCAGGTCTTACGAAAGACCAGTTTACTGAACAGCTCAAACAAAAATTATCTGTTTACATCCAAGGCGAAGTAAAGGTCTCATTAAATATCACAAGTGTAGTTGTACAAAAAGTTACTGTCCTGGGTGCCGTTACCAGGCAAGATAATTATACTATAACTAGCGAATTATCATTAATCGAAATTTTATCTACTGCTGGTGGCACAACAGAGGATTCAGATTTGCGTAGCATCAAGATATTACGCGGAGGATTGAATACACCACCAATTGTGGTTGACCTGATTTCTTACATCGAAAATGGAAATATTGTTGCAATTCCGATTGTTCGCCCAGGCGATACAGTCTATGTTCCTAAAAAGAATAATGTAATACGAGAATTATCCGACTTTATGAGAGATGCAATATTTATTTTCGGCTTTTTTAGAATCTTTAACTGAATAATCGTGACTAAAAATATTAAATACTTATTTCTATATTTTTTCTTATTTGCGATTTATGCTGATGCAAATACCCAAACAAATTATTTCAACAAAACATCGACAGTGGTTGGGGCAAGATCGGCAGCCCTTGCCGAGGCATTTGTTTCCGATGCATACGATGTAAACGGAATGTATTGGAATATGGCAGGGCTTACGAGAATGAAAAATTATTCGATACTTATTAACCACATGCAAGAAAAATCAATTAACGGGATGAGCCAGAGTATCGCTATTCCAATCCGATTAAAAGCAGGCGAAGTTATGGCATTCGGCTTATCGCTTATGCACACTGGCTATGTTCAAAAGAATCCTCAATCTGAATTAAAATTATGGCAGCTATGCTACGATGTTGGGTATGCCCGCGACATTTCGCATGTTATGAGTATTGGCGCTTTAGTAGGCGTCAGATTTGCAAAGAGCGGTCTCTCTCAATTATGGTCTATTCGATCATCGATTAGTGCAAATTATTCACCTGCCGAAGAAATTAGTTACGGTTTAGTTCTAAATAGCATCGGAAATGGTATCGACTATTCTATTGATAAAGGTACAACTCAACTTAACCGAACCAAGTTGGCTCACAGCCTTCAAGCTGGCATTACTATGAAATACCCATCAGATATGGAGAATTATCTCTTTTCCATTGCATTAGCGAACGAGAAGGTTTTTGGAACAGCTGGTATTCGGTATAAAGGGGGGTTAGAAATGAACCTTACAAATATCTTAGCACTTCGAGGGGGATACATTGTAGAAAATAATTTACGATTTCCGATCTTCGGGGTTGGAATCAAAACAAAAATCATTTCAATCGATTATTCAGTCTCCCCGCAAAAAGTAACAAACCGGGAAATGTATCTTTCGATTGCACTAAATTTATAAAAAAGTTATGCCAATAAAAACAAAATTACCGAACTTTTATGTTAGCCCTGCTATGACCCACATCTTCCAAACTATTGAACTGATATCTATGAGTGGTATCGGGGTTTTGATAGTAGGGGAACAAGGAACCGAAAAGGAATGGCTCGCCAAAATCATACACGATTTAAGCAGTCGGAAAAATAATAATTTCATTGTGTTTGATTGTAATAGTGTGCAAAGTAGTGAGCTCGAGAAAAAAATATTTGGATTCGAAGAAATTACCATCTCAGGGGTAGCAATAAATAAAGGTTTGTTGGAAATGGCTTTCGGTGGGACACTATTTTTAGATAATATCTCTTCATTATCGTTGGGTATTCAGACAAAAATTTTTAACGTGCAAAAAAATAAACATTATCACAGGTTGAATGGTGTCGAGGAATTAAATGTAAGTTTAAGAATTATTGGCGGAACAACTGAAAAGGATTCTACCCAAGTAGCTCCTAATTCACTTAAGAAAGAGGTGAATACTTCGATATGCCCCATTAGTGTTAATATACCACCTCTTCGTGAAAGAAAAGAAGATATTCCTTTTTTAGTTGAAAGAATGTTGAGAGAATCGAATATTGCTGCCATAAAAGCAATAAAAGGTTTTTCAAAAGAAGCTTACGAATTATTGTTGAATTATAATTGGCCTGGAAATACGAAGCAATTATTTTCTGTTGTCGATCATTCTACTTCCATTTGCAACACTCAGTTTATTTTGGCTAAACATCTGCCAGAATATATACGTAATTGTCAAATTTCACAGCTGGCTTCTTGTGATGAAAATATTATAGCTTCGATTTAAACATTTATCATATGTTATATCAATTTATAACCATATTTACGATTCCATTATTGATGTCGTTGGTTTTAACACCGGCTATAATTTCGCTTGCGAAATATGCCGGAGCTATGGATATTCCTAATGAACGAAAGGTACACAAACTCCCAATCCCTCGCTTGGGAGGACTAGTAATTTACTTGAGCTTTTTTGTCTCGTTAGTTCTTTGTCTATATTTAAATCCTAATATAAATTTTATTGAACCATCAACGGCTATAATGTTACTCGTTTCGTTGACATTGGTATTAATGTTAGGTATTTGGGACGATATAAAACAGATTAGCCCGGGTAAAAAGATAATTGGGCAGTGGATCGCCGCTACGATAGTGTACCTCGCTGGTTTTAGAATCTCGGCTATAACTTCTCCATTCGATCTTGAGTTAATGAATTTAGGTATTTTTGATTACCCAGCCACCATTTTGTGGATAGTTGGTATTACAAATGCTTTCAATCTTATAGATGGACTTGACGGACTTGCATCGGGTATTGCTCTTATAGCGTCGTTAACTATATTTTCATTATCACTACTGCGTGATGATTTGTCGTCCGCATTTTTATCCCTGCTGCTTGTTGGTGCCACTTTAGGTTTCTTGCGCTACAATTTTAATAGGGCGAGGATATTTTTGGGTGATTCGGGGAGCTTGTTTATTGGCTTTGCATTGGCTATCCTTTCGATGATGAGTGCAACTAAAGGTTCGACTGCCTTCTCGATCCTTATCCCAATACTTACATTGGGATTACCGATTATGGATACATTGCTGTCGATGATTCGCCGCTCGATGCGCTCTATTATTTCTGAAAAAGAAAATCAAAAGCCTTTTAGTAAAAAGCTTGTTTCTATTTTTTATCCCGACAAAGGTCATATCCATCATCAATTAATGTCCTTCGGAATTTCCGACCGCAAAGTTGTAATCATACTTTATGTAGTCTCTATCATATTTAGTGTAGGTGCTTTTGCAGTAACTATTGCTAATACTACAATTGCAATTCCCATTTTGATAATAATCGGAATCGCTACATTTTTAGGTGTAAACCAATTGGGTTACAAAGAGATGGCCCTTTTACGGAATGGGTCTTTATTACCTATTTATGAAATACCATTTTTCAAGAGCAGTCTTTTCCATGGTTTTCTTGACCTTGTTTCTATTGCACTTGCGTTTGGGATTTCGTTTTATATAACATTTACGGATCAAGCCAACTTTGCATTTAATGATGCATTTTATAAAAATCTGATGATTATATGCGGAACACAATTCACCGTATTATTTTTCGGTGGAATTTATAAGTTGACGATGAAACAATTAGGTTTGGGCGACCTATTAAAGATTTTGAAAGTTATAACCGTTTCAGTTTTTTGTACATGGATTACCTTTTCTTTAGTTTACCAATCATTCAGTTACTTAAGCATAGGTTTCATACTTTTGAATTTTTACCTGCTTATTACATTTGTGCTTGGTGGCAGGTTGTTGTTTAGTGTACTCAATTATTTGTCGCATAACGATGATCCTAATGGTAAGAAAAAAGTTTTAGTTTATGGTGCAGGTTCCGATGGATTAAAACTAATAGAACAGATGGCTAAAGATTTATCGTATAATATATTTCCGGTTGGTATACTTGACGATGATCCTCATCTATTAGGGAAGCGAATAAACGGTTATAAAATTCTTGGAAGTCATTGGAATCTTCATCAGATACTAAAAACAAACGCAGTAGATGAAATTCTTGTCTTTAATGATAATATTCGACAAGAAGTAATAAAAAGATTAGTTAAAATTGCAAACGCCCACCGTATAAAAATACGGTATCCCAAAATCGGATTTGAAGAGTTACAACCCTATCATGTGAGTTCAAAATTTAATCAGCAGATTTTTGCATTCGATAAAACAGAATCATCGATGCAAAATATGGTGCAATAGAATGGGTATCTTACTCCGCCTAAATTTAAAAATAAGAAAGGTTTTCCTATTTATTGGAAAAAATGTTTCTGTAAAAATAATGTGTTAATTTTTGAAGTTGATATAAAAGGTAAGTTAGTGATAAAAGAAATGCTTGAAGACAACATCCCTAAGTACGCACATATCGCTTTTATAGGGAACGACCCGAGACTTGAGAAAAAAAACTTAACGGTTTATCCTGTATTCGGCGGTCACTGGAAAGTAAAACGGCTTACATACAAGACGAGGTTTGATGATGTTGTCATTTGTAACGACAATATAATAAGTGAAGTTTTTCGCTGTTTACAACATAACACCCGGATGCAAAAAATAATGTTAAGGAAAATTCGTTTCCAGTTGGATGAAGTTGGTCCCATTGAAACCAAAGGAAAAATCCTTCAATCACAGTTTAATTTCTTTGCAGGGGTCATAAAATAATGTTATTTTTTTATGGGATGAACATAGGCCTCCGAACAATTTTAAAAGGTAGGTTTTCCAGAGAAGCAATAAAAAATATTATTATTCCCATTAATTATTGGCGAACTTTAGAATACCGTTTAGTCCTCAACGAACTAACCCCAAATACGAATGATAAAATTCTCGACATCGGGAGTCCAAAATTACTTTCACTATATATCGCTGATAAATACCGTTCTGAGGTTTATTCTACTGATGTCGAAAAATATTTTATTGATGACTATAAATACTTTAGAGACTTGAAAAAGATTTCCGAAAAAAATTATTGTCCGCAAGTTGCTGACGGAAGAAATTTGGAATTTCCTGATAATTCATTTTCAAAAGTCTACTCAATTTCCGTATTTGAACACATACCGGATGATGGTGATACCCTGTGTATAAAGGAAATTTCAAGAGTTTTAATGCAAGGAGGTAAATGTGCAATAACTGTACCATTCTCAACAGAGAGCAAACAGGAATACAGGGCTGCGAAAGAGTTTTACTGGTCAGCCTCCAGCAAACTTATGAATCAAGAAAATAAGGTTTTTTACCAGAGACGATACAATGAAAGCGATTTATATAGCAGAATAATAAGACCATCGAATTTGGAGCTAGTAAAGTTACAATATGCAGGGGAAAGAATCTCGTTGCCAAGAATAAAAGAAATTGACAATATATTACACCCTTATTTCGGTCCCATCCATCCAATTTTCTCTTATCTGTTTCACACAAATCCAACAGATTCATGGCAAAATTTGAAAAAACCACTAATTGCATTGATCGTTCTGCAGAAAAAGTGAGTTATTCTCTCAATATACTTTCACAAATTTTTTATTTGAACCCAGATTGTTCAATAGGATTTAATTTCTATTGACTGCCATTAGGAAAAAGTGTATATAAGTTGAGCTATATTAGGACAGGTCAAAAACGCTAATTTATAAAGTAAGAAAAACAAACATTAAAATGTAAAACTAAAAATCGAATTTACAGATAAAGAAATCACACCTTGGGGCGGAATGTTTTTAATGAAGAAATTGCTAGAGAAGACAAAAATAAATGAAGTTTTAGACGGATTAGATTTACCTAAACAGAAATCAAATCGTGGTTATAATCCTATACAATTAATAAATAACTTTTGGGTAAGTCTATGGAGTGGCGCCAATCGGTATGAACATTTGATAGAGTGATACAGAATATATTCGGTTGGAGAAGTATGGCAGGTCATAAATCATTTCAAAGGTATTTTAGGAAATTTGGACAATCAGACAACCAGAGAGTTTTTACTGAACTATTTAAGTGGTTTTTCAAACAAATAAAATTAGATAATTACACTTTAGATATAGATTCGACGATAATGACCAGATATGGCAATCAGGAAGGTGCAAAGAAAGGGTACAAACCAGAGAAACGCGGACGCAACAGCCATCATCCATTGATTGCCTTTGTAGCAGAAGTACGTTATACAACAAATAATTTTTACAGTTTTATAGAAAATACTTTTTTGAATATTTAGAAAATCCATTAAAAACGGTCAATTACATAATAGCTGCGAAATTCTATAGACCACTTAAACTTGCATTAGCACTACAGAAAAATTATCTAATGTATAACAAACCTTACATTACCTGCAAAAGTAGTATGGGATTTATACAGAAACAGAGCTGACGCAGAGAATGGAATACCTGCCCGAACCGCAGGCGGGAAAGAATTGAAGGAAAATTTTGGGGCTGATAGTTTTAATGGACAAGATTTTTTTTGCAACAGAGTTAACATTAAATTTTGTAATGATGGGATATAATTTAATGAGTTTGTTCAGACAAGTGATAATGCAAACAAAAACTAATACATAATTAAAAACACTACGATACAAAGTATTTGCCATTGGTTCTTATATTGTAAAAAATGGTAACGAAAGAATATTGAAACTATCATTAGCGATGAAACGAAGAGGTTGGTTTGAAGAGCTCTGGGCATCTACAAATCTTTTTAGTTGGCCTTTTGTTGTAACAAGTGATAATTCCTAATGACAAATCCGGGGTAAAATACAAATTGCTAAATAATTGCATGTTCGTTCTCTTGATATGCGTTGTGCTACCTGAAAACAAAATTCCTATCCAATAATCCTGTATTTGCCGTATCCCATAAAATTCTGCTATATTGTAATCATTACAATATTTATGTAATAATTTCCTAACTCCATTAGCATTTAATTTAAGTTTTAGTTTAATCTATTGAAAATACATCAACTCATCTTAGCTGTGTCGGCTGGCACTCTTATTGTGTGATATATATCAAAAGATATTTAATAATAAATTTTAAGGAAGCAATAAAATGAGACTATTAGCCATAATTATATTGAGCGTTTTTTTGTCAATATCGGTCTCTT
>CAMTVZ010000077.1:0-4297 GCA_947085285.1 uncultured Ignavibacteriota bacterium | reverse complement strand
TTGAATATATTGTTTCATTTTTGAGATTGAATTTCGAAGAGTTGCTCCTGACTCAAAATAAATTTCAATCCTATCAGTAACTTCAAAGCCAGCATCTTTCCTCATATTTTGGACACGGCTTACAAACTCGCGTGCGAAACCCTCGTCTATTAATTCTTCTGTAAGTTCTGTATCTAAAGCTACAGTAATTTCGTTGTCGTTCTCAACAAGCCATCCTTTAATATCTTCGTGTATAATCTCAACATCATCTAATGATATTTCGAATTCGTTTTCATTTATCTTTAGTGTGAACTTACCATTCCTTTCCAATTCTTTGATGGAATTCGTATTCATAGCTTTTATTTCATTTGCAATTTGCTGAACCATTTTACCGTACTTCGGTCCAATTGTTTTAAAATTTGGTTTCAACCTTTTGTGAACGATTTCCGAATCGTCGCTCACATATTCTATTGTCTTTACGTTTACCTCATCTATGATTACATCTTTCATCAATTCGATTTCGTTTTTGTATTCTTCGGACGTGATAGGAAGAATAATTCGTTTTAAGGGTTGACGAATTTTTAAATTCGACTTATTACGTATAGCACGGACTAGATAAACTATTCGTTGAACTTTCGCCATCATCTCTTCGAGTTTAGTATCGATCGCTGTTTCGTTTACCTGAGGGATAGTAGATAAATGGACTGATGAAAAATTTTCTTTCTTTGTTACAGAATTCAAATTGCGGTAAATTTCTTCAGCTAGAAAGGGGGCGAAAGGTGCCATTAATTTCGAAACGGTTATCAAACAATCGTACAGAGTTTGGTAGGCAGCAGTTTTATCTTTTCCAAATTTACTCATCTCGACGGGTTGTTTCCGACCTGACGGGTCGATAGATCCGTTGGGTGTTGTTGACCAGAAACGTCGTCGGTTGCGGCGAACATACCAATTGGATAGTTGGTCGATTGTGAAATCGCTGACTAATCGTGCAGCTTTTGTAACATCGTATTCTTGCATCGCTTCGGTATATTTTTTTATAAGTGTATTAAGCGATGATATAATCCAACGGTCGATTTCGAGCCGTTCCGAAATCGGAATAATTGCTTGGCTGAAATCAAACTTATCGATGTTTGCATACATGGAAAAGAATAAGTATGTGTTTAGGATAGTTCCGAAAAATTTACGCTGAACTTCCGTGATTCCTTCTTCATCGAAGAGTGTCGGCTTCCAGGGCGGACTATTTGTAACCAGGTACCAACGGGTTGCATCGGCACCAAATTTTTCTATTATCTCAAAAGGATCGACCGTATTACCTTTCGACTTGGACATTTTCTGTCCCTCTTTATCGAGTATCAGATCGTTCACCAATAAATTATAAAAAGCCGGTTTATCAAAAAGGAGTGTGCTGATTGCGTGAAGCGAATAAAACCACCCTCTGGTTTGGTCAATCCCTTCGCATATGAAATCGGCCGGATGCTGGCTTTCAAAAGTTTCTTTGTTTTCAAACGGATAATGCCACTGAGCAAATTGCATTGCGCCCGAATCGAACCAAACGTCGATCAGTTCAGGGGTCCTTTGCATCTTGTCGCCACATTTTTGGCAATCGAACACAATCGAATCAACATATGGTTTGTGTAAATCAATCTTATTGGCATCAATTTTTTCGGATGTGCCGTTCTTTAAAATTTTTCCTTCAAGAAGCTCTTGGATACTTCCGACACATTTTTTTTCGCCACATTTACACAACCAGATGGGAAGTGGAGTTCCCCAGAAGCGGTCGCGCGATAATGCCCAATCTTTATTCTCTTCTAACCAGTTCCCGAACCGTCCTTCGCCTACTTCGGGGGGCACCCAGTTGATTTGCTTGTTCAGTTCGATCATCCTTTGTGCAATTTTTGTTGTGCTGATATACCACGATTCACGCGCATAATAAAGCAACGGAGTTTTGCACCGCCAGCAGTGTGGATAGCTGTGTGTAATAGTCTCTTTTTTATACAGTATGCGGCGCAACTTCATATTGTTAATAATATTTGGGTCGGCATCTTTCACGAACTGTCCCGCAAAGTCGCTTACTTCTTCATTGAATTCGCCACTTTTGTTTACTGGATGTATTGTTGGCAATCCAAATTTTTTTCCTACTTGATAATCGTCTTCACCATAGGCTGGAGCAATATGCACGATGCCGGTTCCATCTTCGGTAGTAACAAAATCGCCTGTAATTACATAGAAGGCTTTTTCGTTTACAGGAATAAAATTGAAAAGCCTTTCGTATTCTTTTCCAACAAGTTCGGAACCTACGTAACTATCTAATACAATAAACTCGTCGTCTAAAACCGATACACGCGATTTGGCTAAAATTAGTTTTTCGCCTTTGTTTTCGACTTTCACATATTCGATTTTGGGATTGACTGCTAAAGCAACGTTCGAAATTAATGTCCAGGGTGTAGTTGTCCATACCAAAAAGTATGTATTTTCTTCCCCCTTAAATTTCATCTTTACGTAAACGCTTGGGTCTTTCACATCTTCGTATCCGAGCGATACTTCGTGCGATGAGAGTGGAGTTTCGCAGCGGGGGCAATAGGGTTGAATTTTATAACCTTTGTAAATTAATCCTTTATTGTAAATTTCTTTCAGTGCCCACCAGATTGATTCGATATAATTATTTTCGAATGTAATGTACGGATCGTTCAGGTTAACCCAGTAGCCCATACGGTCGGTCATCCGTTCCCAATCGGCTTTGTATTTCCAAACCGATTTTTTGCATTCAGCGTTGAAGGCTTCGACCCCATATTTGACGATTTCATCTTTGTGTTTGAAGCCGAGTAATTTTTCGACTTCAATTTCAACAGGAAGCCCGTGTGTGTCCCATCCAGCTTTTCGATGTACCTGATAACCCTGCATAGTTTTGTAACGGCAAACTATATCTTTTAATGTGCGGCTCATTACGTGATGAATACCTGGACGACCGTTTGCTGTAGGAGGTCCTTCATAAAAAGTAAAACTCTTTTTGCTATCGCGTATGGCGATGCTCTGATCGAAAATATTATTTTCTTTCCAAAATTTTAATATTTGATGTTCGAGTTCCGAGTATTTAAGTTTGTCAGTAAGTTCTTTGAACATTTTTATATTTTCTTTACAACTTCTTTCATTATCTTTGTTAGCTTAGGTTCAGTTTTTTTGGCTACTTCGATTATTTCTTCGACTGATGCCGGTTTTAACGAATCGGGAAAGCACTCATCTGTGATAATCGAAAATCCCAATACTCGCATCCCCATATGAACAGCTACAATATTTTCTGGGACAGTCGACATACCAACAACATCGGCTCCGATAAATCGGAGGAAACGATATTCGGCTCGTGTTTCCAAATTAGGACCTGGAACTGCTACAAATACACCGCGTTGGAGTTTGATTTTTAAATCGATGGCAACTTGTTCGGCAAGTGCAATTAATTGGCGATTGTATGGTTCTGACATGTCGGGGAAACGTGGTCCTAATGTGTTATCATTTTTTCCAATGAGAGGATTATTTCCCAACATATTTATATGGTCGGTGATAATCATTATATCCCCACGTTGGAAGTGTGGATTCATTCCTCCTGCGGCGTTTGATATTAATAAAGTGTTTACACCTAAAAATTTCATAACACGAACAGGGTAAGTAACTTGTTGCATTGTATAACCCTCGTAGTAGTGAAATCGGCCCTGCATTGCGACAACATTTTTACCGTTCAACTTTCCGAAAATGAGTTTGCCGTGGTGCGATTCGACAGTAGAAATTGGGAAGTGGGGAAGGTCTTCGTATTCTATTACTGTCTCTTTTTGAATTTCTTTTGCAAGTCCACCTAAACCGGTTCCTAAAATTATACCGATAGTCGGGCGCATTTTTGTGTGGCGTCTGATGTATGCAATAGTTTCATTTATTTGTTCGCGTAGTTCCATTCTATTCTCAATTATTTTCATCTATACTTTTTATAATATCGTCGTATTCGTTTTGAATTTGATCTTTTTGTGCTTCCTCGGTTTCAATCGGTGCTGGTATTTCTTCGTCAATATCTAAGGCTCGAATCAATTCAAGTTCTGAAGTTAGTAAAAGTTTTAAGCGGTTCGAAAGAGTATTCTTTTTAGCTTTTAGAATTTCGATTTCTTCTTTAAGCCTTGTATTTTCGGAACGTGCTTTATCCAGAATTTGCGAGGACTTTAATTCAGCTTCCTGAATAATAAGTTTTCCCTCGTATTTTGCATTCTCGACCGATTTTGTACTAACATCTTGTGCCTGTAACAAGGTAGCATGCAGTGTTTTTTCGATCGACTTATAA
>CAMTVZ010000076.1:0-10505 GCA_947085285.1 uncultured Ignavibacteriota bacterium | reverse complement strand
TTCCTTGGCATTGAATCGAAAGATAATTCTGTCGGCAGTTTCGGTGATAGCTGGGAAGGCGATGGATTATTTATGAAGATAAAGAATAAAGCTGGAGCGGAAGTAGAATACAAACTATTTTACAATGCACCAGCTCGGCACGGTACTGTGCGAGCTGATAGTGCAGTTTATGAGACAAGCGGTATTCCAGTTACTTACGGGAAAGGCGTAGGACTTGTAATGAGTGGAACGATTCCATACGACACTACTCAAATTGATGTTGGTTATGCACTCGAATTAGAAATCAAATTAGATTCGCTCGGATTTACATCGAGTGTAGAATCATTAGATGTGATGATAAATATTTTTGATCCCGACGGTTATCATACAGGTTCGCAACCCTGGGTAGGTCCTGACAGTCGTGCTTATCACAAAACCTGGTGGGGAACAGAATGGGGACCTGCAAATCGGAAAATCTACCTATCACCAACTGTAAATGTGGATAACAGAGAAGAATTACCCTCGGAATTTACACTTTCACAAAATTATCCGAACCCATTTAATCCTTCGACTACGATTAAGTATTCGCTTCCTTTCCGCTCACACGTTTATTTGAAAGTATTTAACACACTCGGGCAGGAAGTTGCAACTTTGGTAAACGAGGAACAACCACAGGGTTATCATTCGGTGAATTTCAATGCAGCGTCCGCCAATGGCGTATTATCGAGCGGTATGTATTTTTACCGACTTATGGCGAAACCGATTTCAGCGGGACAAACAGAAACATACAGCGAAGTAAAGAAAATGGTCATCATTAAATAGTATCAAGAGACTTCTGAAAAATTAAATCTGCGATGAATAAATCATTTAAATAAAACACGGAAAACGCGAATTTGACGCCTGCCTGCCGCAGGCAGGGATATACACGGATTATTATCAGTGTTAATCCGTTGCATCTGTGTTCATCCGTGTTCTATTTATATTTTTCAGAAGTCTCATCAAATGATACGAGTAAAAGTTAAATTAAACAATAATTAATAATGAGGTTGTCCGATGAGTACAAATGCATCGCACATTTTGTATGTTGAAATGAGAAAGCGAGAGAATTTTACTTTTTGGACAACCTATGAAATATTTTGAAAGGAGAGTACATATGAAAATGTTTGTTATGTTTTTCTTGTCATTGTTTGTGGTTACACAAATATCCGCTCAAATGATTAAAAGGACCGACGCAATTTGGGCGCGTACGGTTACGCAAGGGGCAATAACGCTCGATGGAAAAGTGAGTGAGCCAGCCTGGTCGGTTGCTGAATCGGTACTTGTTGTGTTTGGCCAAAGTGCTGGCATGCCAGGCAGTGGATGGAAATCTGAATCTGGTGTTACTGCATCTGATTCCACAAAAGCTACATTAAAATTTTTAGTCAGAGGAGATTCGTTGTATATGGCAGTCATCGCTCGCGATAGCTCCGTAGGTGGCGGCATGTTCAATAAGTTCGATGGACTTCTGATGAATATGCGTAACCATGCGAGTCCAGATAGACCAGCACCAAACTTCGAATATTTTTATGGCTGGGTGACTGAGTCGTGGGGTTGTGGACCTGCAGGTGAAGTTGTAGGTGCCGAGCCCTGTTTTATGGGTTGGGCAGCTACAGATCGAACTGTATGGAATGCCAAAACTACTGTCCAGGGGATTGCAAATAAAGATACAGGTGCCGGTGGAATAGTTACACCAGACACCGGATATGTAATGGAACTCTGTTTCAATTTAATTCCGCGTGGTTATAACGTCAAACGTCCACAAGGTGAAATAATCGAATTTAACATCTCGATTTATGATGCCGACTGGCAATGGCCCTTTAACGCCGCTAAATTTAGTGGTAACAGAGTATGGTGGCAAGGTCCGTGGGGTAACGCAAGCGCTTATAACGTTGTGCGTATTCATGCAAAGCCCGATGTTACTCTTAATACCAATCCAATACCTGCTATCGGACCTGAAATCGTTGTCAAAAACGGCATCAATTACTCTTCACCTATTATCGATGGTTATTTATCTGAAGATGTCTGGAAGTACGCACCAAGTTTAGATATCCGATATGGTGATGATGCACTTCGCGAGTCATATCCAAGTATAGGACCTTACCGAAGCGGACAGTTTCAACCTACAATAGGTGGTATTAAAGCTCAAGTTCTCGACCCTGCTGATGCAACGGTTAAATATTTCTTCAGAGACAATTTTTTATACTTCGGTGTTGATGTGCGCGACTTAGCTGTCTGGTCAATTAACAATTTCGATCAATGGGATGGAATTAGGTTTACGATTAATGATAGAGAAGCAATTGATGTACTTGATAAAAACCAGCTAGCACGAGAATTATCTATCCGTTTTGATTCAACAGGTAAAATAATTGTTGGAGGATACTTACCATATTTAATTGATACCTTAATGGGTGCATCGGCAGAGATAAAAATGAAAGGTAGCACAACTATCAACGATTATAACGATGAAGATTCAGGCTACACAATCGAACTCGCTATCGATTTAACCAAACTCGGTTATCCATCGGGGTTGGGTGATAGGATATTATTCTTCGGTATTACACTTTTCGATGGCGATTCATTTGCAAACCCTCTTGATAATTACGGAACACGCACCTGGTTTTTCAGAGAACACGGCGTTGCTGCTGGTCCAGTCTGGGCTTATATGGATCCTTTGGCTTTGATAACTAACGTTGAAGATACCCCAATAAATAATTTTCCAACAATGTTTACACTTCTCGGTAATTATCCAAACCCATTCAATCCATCAACAACTATTCAATTTACAATGCCTTTTGCCGGGGATGTGGTGTTGAAAGTATATGACGTTTTAGGTAGAAATGTTATCACACAATCATTAGGTTATCGAACAACGGGTACACATCTATATCAGTTTAATGCCGAAGGGTTAAGTTCTGGAATTTATCTATATCGCCTACAGATGAATGATTCAAAAAGCGATAAATTATTACTTACACAATTCAGTAAGATGCTGTTGTTGAAATAATTCTGACGATTTGAGGTGGCTGACTAAAAAGTAACAAATTTGTCTGATGCAGAGACGCCAAGTCCGCAAAGAGACAAAAAAATATAAATTATAAAATGCATTTACATCATTGTGCCTTTGCGAGAGACTTTTTGGTCAGCCCCTCGAATCTTTTAATCCATTTTAAAGTTTGGAAATTATGCAAACAAATTTAAAGTCTTTAAGAAATAAATATTATTTTCTGTTATTCGTTCCATTAATGTTGCTTATTATTTTTTCAAGCAACTTAAAGGGAGGAACAACCGGAAAACTTTCGGGCCGCATTGTCAGTCAGGTTAAAGAACCGCTTCCAAGTGCCAATATCCAAATTGTAGGCACCACTTTAGGAGCTTCAAGCGATATTGATGGATATTATAGTGTCATAAATATTCCACCGGGTAAATACAAAATTCAATTTAGTTTGCTCGGTTATCATACACTAATAGTACAGGATGTATTGATAACTTCTGGACAAACAACGAAATTGGATGCTGCGCTTGAAGAAACCGTGCTCGAACAAAAAACTGTATTAGTAACAGCACAAAAGCCAATAGTGGATATCAATCTGACAAGCTCTATGGTTTCGCTTTCCAGAGACGATATACAAGCGTTACCGGTTCAAGAAATTCGAGATATTGTAAACCTGCAAGCGGGGGTTGTTGACGGGCACTTCCGTGGAGGACGACAGGGTGAAGTTCAATATCAGGTAAACGGTGTTACGGTTAACAACTCATTTGATAACGCTTCGATACTTCGTCTCGATCGCTCGCTATTACAAGAAGTACAGGTAATCAGCGGAACGTTCGATGCCGAGTATGGTCAAGCGATGAGTGGCGTTGTAAATGCCGTATTAAAAAGTGGAACCGAAGATTTTAATTGGAATGCAGAACTATATACCGGTGATTTTGTGTATCCCGGTAGTAGCAAACGTTTAATAGATTACAAACCCCGACCTCTTTCGATTCAAAATTACCAAATAGCAATCAGCGGACCTACACTTATACCAAAAACATATTTCTTATTCAACGCACGCCGTTCTGTGAATAACGATTACTTCTATGGAAAAAGGCGTTTTATACCTACCGATAGTTCCGATTTTGAAAAAAAGATTTTTAAACCTACCGGCGATCAAAAAGATTTGCCTTTAGGTTTTTCGTATGAATGGTCAGGGCTTGCCAAAGTAACAACTAAACCATTAGCACTTATTGATATAAGTTATCAAGCAATTCTAAATTCCATCGAAGCAAAGCGTACAAATTTTGCTTGGCGGCTGAACCCTGATGGTACTCCTACGCAGAGGACACTTTCACTCGTACACGGCATCGACGTTACTCACTCACTTTCTAGTTCAACATTTTACACCATTGGCGTACGACAAAATTATTTTAAATATACCGACTATGTATATGAGGATGTATTCGACCCGCGCTATATTGATGCAGGACCACCACAATCGGATATAACGTACGAATTAGGTGCAGTTGTGCAAGGAGTCGATTTAAATCGCTTCAAGCAACATACAAACACTTACGTTGTAAAGGCGGCTATTACAAGTCAAGTAACACGCGACCACCAATTGAAAGCTGGAGTAGAAATGCAGTATTCGAAAGTCGAGTTTGGCTCCCCCGGATATATTTTGCAAACTACAGAAGGTGGCGTAATGGTGCTCAAACCTAAACTCTCTCAACCTCCAGAATATCCTGGAATGTCGACATACCGTCCTGTATCTATTTCAGCTTATGCTCAAGATCAAATCGAATGGCACGACCTTACACTCAGGTTTGGTGTTCGGTCCGAATACTTCGACTCGCGCGCAACCATCCCAAGCGATTTGCAAAATCCAGCGAATAATATTGCTGGTGCACCACAATCATATCCAGTAAAAGCTTCAAAAAAATTCACAGTTGCACCACGTTTAGGTGTTTCGTATCCGATAACAACTCGCTCGGCTCTGTTTTTTGCTTATGGGCATTTCTATCAGTTGCCAGGCTTAGGACAAATTTTCACTAATTCGGACTATACAATTTTAAAAGAATTACAAGCGGGTGGAATCAGCTATGGCGTACTCGGAAATCCTGATATAAAACCTGAACGAACTATCCAATATGAATTTGGTTATAAAAACGAATTAACAGATTTCCTCGGTATGGACCTCAGTGTTTTCTACAAAGACATCAGAGACCTACTCGGTGTAGAGTTTATCTCTACTTATACTGCTGCCGAATATGCCCGCTTAACTAACGTTGACTTCGGAAATGTAATAGGGTTCACTTTTTCTCTGGATCAGCGGAGGATTGGACTTTTAAGCACATCTTTAGACTATACCTGGCAACTAGCACAGGGCAATTCGAGCGACCCACGAGAAACAGCCACAAGAGCTGCTGCGGGTGAAGATCCAAGACCCAGACAAGTTCCTCTTAATTGGGATCAGCGGCATACTTTAAATCTCACAGTTATGTTGCAGGATCCTAAGAATTTTTCTGTAAGTGCTGTTTCGCGATTTGGGAGTGGGCAACCATATACACCGGCTATCGGCGCTGGATTCGGTCAAGGACTCGAGGCAAACTCAGGCCGAAAACCAAATCATTTAGTAGTTGATTTACGTTGTGAAAAATTCTTTACCTTCAGCGGATTTCCGATAAGCCTATTTTTCAGGGTTTTTAACTTGTTCGATACGAGATTCGTTAATGGTTTTGTTTTCTCAGATACAGGCTCTCCCGATTATTCTCTCAATCCGATTGGCGACAAAGCTATGTTAGCAAATCCAACTCGTTTCTACCCACCGCGCAGAATTGAGATAGGATTAACAATTAATTACAATTAATTATCTTATGGAAAAAAAATATTTACAAATCATAAGCTCTTTATTCCTTATTTTTATCTTTACGTTCTCAAAGATAAATGCACAACTTCAACCTGTAGTCCCGCCTGAATTGAGGGGAAGGGTTGATGCTGAACGTGCAGGGTTTCATGATGCAGCCAACATTCGGACTATCTTTTATAATTTCGGGATGGTGGGCGACTATCCACCCGATCCGGGGAACGTAGATTTAAGTGTGTTTCATTCTGTAGAGATACCTAAGGGAAGCGGTCTTAATTACAGCGATGGTATAACTCCATTCGTTCTTGCAAAAATTACTCAACGAAATGGTGTCGATGCTTACATTATGGAGACTGGATATCGCGAGCGACAGGGGCTGAGCCCTTATCACAACCGAATAATGCGATTTGAACCGCGCCCCGGATATTTTCAGCCCGACCCGGCAATAAACCGCGGTCGTTCGCCCGCCGTGAGTAACGATCCAAGAACCTGGCCCGATAAATGGCAAGATAAATTAAATGATCCAGATGATCCAGGATGGTCTGGCAAATGGAATGGTTACTTCGGCAAGCGGGCAGCAGCCGACTTGGAAAGTTTTACAGTTATGGACGACCAATTTTATGATGCTTGGGATTTTTATCCTGATTATCGCGATTCTACACGTCGAGGGCTTGGATTGCGTATTGAAGTACGAGGTTTTCAATGGGCTAATCCACAAGCAAGTAATGTAATCTTCTGGCATTATGATATTACAAACGAAGGGACAACTGATTACGATGACAATATAATTTTTGGAATTTATATGGATGCTGGAGTTGGTGGTTCGGCACGCTCTTGTGATGGTGTGTACGAATCGGACGACGATAATGCTTACTTCGACAGGTCGGCTGGTTTGAATTTGGTTTACACCTGGGATAAACTCGGTAACGGTGTGAGTTTAGCTGGCAACTGTACAAAAACCGGATACCTCGGTTATGCTTATCTGGAAACTCCAGGAAATGCTGAAGATGGTATCGACAACGACGAGGATGGTATAACAAATGAAAAACGAGATGGCGGACCCGGACAGCTTATTGTAGGTCAACAAGAAATCCGAAGTTATATAATGGCAAACTATAACATCGCTAAATTTGAAACTGCTTATGGAAAATTAGAGCAACGACCTGCTTACAGAGCTGCAAGATGGTGGACTGGCGATGAAGACCTTGATTGGGTGGCAGATTTACACGACTATGGTGCCGATGGTGTATCAGAAACTTTTGATACAGGCGAAGGGGATGGTATTCCAACTAATGGTGAACCATATTTTGATAAAACCGACTTGAACGAATCTGATCAAATCGGTCTGACCGGTTTTAAAATGAATCGGATTGTAGCCGGGGCTGGTAACCCGTCCACTGAAACAGATAACATTACATTTTTTGATGACGGTCGAAATTGGCCTAAAAGGCTTTACGAAAAATTTACCGACCCAGTATTCTCTAATCGTTTCGATTCTGCTCTTATTCTCAATTACAACATCGGATTTTTATTCGCCTCTGGAACTTTTAAACTTAAAGCCGGCAAAACTGAACGTTTCAGCCTCGCTCTTGCTTACGGTGCTGACTTAGTAGAACTGCGTGGTACAGTTAAAACTGTTCAACAAATTTACAATGCTAATTATCAATTCGCTGTTCCACCTCCATTACCAACTGTAAAAGCCGAGGCAGGCGACGGGTATGTACGGCTGACTTGGGATGATGTTGCCGAACGGGGTGTAGATCCTGTTACAAACGTTAACGATTTCGAGGGTTATCGAATTTATCGTTCAACCGACCCTGGGTTTCGAGACCCGAAAGTAATTACAACTGGACGTGGAACAGGACCATTCGGGAATGGTAGGCCCATCGTCCAATTCGATTTAAAAAATGGTATTCGTGGTTTTTCGAAACAAACTGTTGAAGGAGTTGCTTATTACCTCGGTGATGAAACAGGAATAACGCATACTTATATCGATACGACTGTAACAAACGGTCAACTCTATTACTATGCTGTTACAGCGTATGATTTTGGATCTGATTCGTTAGATTTTTTTCCCTCTGAAAATTCTATCAACGTCTCGCGAACACCACGTGGTGGTGTAATTCTTCCTTCAAACGTAGTTGAAGTTCGACCTAATCCAAAAATTCTGGGCTACACACCGGCTACCACATCAAATGCTCTTCAAGTTAGCGGCGAAGGAATCGGTTCTGTAGATATTCAGGTTTTAAATTCTCAGTTAGTTCCCGATGGTCATACTTTTTATTTAACATTTAATACACAATCCCCTGATAGTATTCGTGCATTCACTTACAATTTAACAGATAGTACAACCGGAAAAGTTATAATAAAGAATGGATACGACCTTGATGGTGAAGGAATCGGACAGGTGGGTTCGGGAATGCTGCCGGTTATTAGAACTCCGAAAACTATTATGATCGATACCTCACGAACAGGTTTCACCTCTACAAGTCCAACCAATGCACGGCTTAAAATAAATTATATGCCTGTTCTGCCTATCAATTTACGTCGTCCTGGTTTCCCTAACGACATAAAAATTACATTTGCCAATACTTTTAGAGATTCCTCTATTCCTTTTGGTGTAGGCCGCCCGGCTCGTCCAGCAAAATTTAGAATTACCGCAAAGACCGATACCGGTGATATGCGCCTGAGGTTTGTATTTTTTGACGTTAATAGAGATAGTACTATAAGTAGAGCAGATGAATATATCGATATTATAACCTATGCTAAATCGGCGCCGACTGTGCCACGCCAGACTTGGAGGATTCAACTCGATACAGTCGGTCAATCTGTTCGAGGAACGCTTGTTCCACCTGCCGAAGGGGATGTGTTCAATTTAGTCATAGATGTTCCTTACGGTGTACAAGATACTTTTAAGTTCATCACAAAGGCAGAATTTATTGATGACACAAAAGCAAAAAATCAATTCGCTCGGAAACCATATGTTGTGCCGAATCCTTATGTCGGTTCAGCGAGTTTTGAACCAGAACGTTTCGCAGTTTCCGGACGTGGTGAACGTCGGCTCGAATTCAGAAACATTCCACAAAATTGTACTATTAGGATTTACACAATAAGAGGTGAACTTGTGCAAACGCTTTACCACGATGGTTCCACCAACGGTTATATAGCATGGAATCTACGAACTAAAGATAATTTAGATGTTGCCCCTGGACTATATATTTATCATGTGGATTCACAAGAGGTAGGCACAAGTATCGGAAAATTTTCTATTATCAAGTAGTAGGAAGAAACGCAATGAAAAAGATTTTAAAATTATTTTTTGTCTTAATATTTTTTCAGACATTATATTCTCAAACAAAGACTGGAACGACTGTAGGTCAATTCCTTCTTATAGAACCGAGCGCTCGTGTTTCAGCAATGGGAAATGCAGGTTCGTCGATGTACGGCGAAGTACTTGCCGCTTATTATAATCCAGGAGCAATAGGTATGTTGCCGGGTTATCAAGTTCAATTTGCACATAGTCTTTGGCTCGCCGACATAACTTACAATTATGCCGCAATTACAATTCAACCTAATGAGTGGGGAAATCTTTTTGCGAGCGTAACTTCATTAAATTCGGGTGAAATTGAGGTTAGAACTGTATCGCAACCCCTCGGTACAGGGGAGCGTTATTCGGTTTCTAACTTTGCAGTAGGACTTGGCTATGGCAAACAAATCTCGGATAGATTTTCGGCCGGCATTCAGGTAACTTATATGCAGGAAACAATATGGCACAGTTCGCTTTCTGCTTTTGCTGTCAACGTTGGAACTATTTATCGACTTGCACCCGATCGACTACATATAGGTGCAAGTATTTCGAATTTCGGTACGAAAGCAAGATATTCCGGCGATGATTTGCGTATTCAAATTGATAGAGATCCTACACGGTATGGCGACAACAGCGCTCTGCCGGGGCAATTATATACAGAAGAATTTCCACTGCCAGTGTTTTTCCGTGTAGGAGTAAGTATGCCTGCACAAATTGGAAATCATCACAAATTCCAATTTGCTATTGATGCTTTTCACCCCAACGATAACACTGAAAGTATAAGTTTGGGCGCTGAATGGTTGTTTCGAAATACTTTTGCTATTCGGGGCGGCTATCAAAACATTTTTCTACAAGATTCAGAAGTCGGTTTAACATTGGGTGCTGGCGTTTATTTTGAAGTTAGCGGTTATGAATTTAAAATGGATTACGCTTGGAACGACTACGGTCGTTTGAAAAGTGTTCAAAGGTTTTCAATCGGTTTATCTTTTTAATTATATGAAACAATTTGAAACTAAATACGGAAAATTTTCTACAGACGGGAAAGAATATATAATCACTACTCCAAGAACACCCCGACCTTGGATAAATGTAATAAGTAATGGTGATTATGGAATTACAATTTCGCAAACTGGCAGCGGTTATAGCTGGCGAACACACGCTCAATTGAACAGAATTACCAGATGGGAACAAGACTTAATTAAAGATGATTGGGGAAAATATATTTATCTGCGAGATGAGAAGGGTAATATCTGGTCGGCTGGATGGAAACCTGTTTGCAATGAGCCCGATTCTTACTCTTGTCAACACGGTATCGGTTATACTAAAATCAATTCTAC
>CAMTVZ010000075.1:0-8090 GCA_947085285.1 uncultured Ignavibacteriota bacterium | reverse complement strand
AGGAATCCTAAGTCTAACGAACTCATCGCATCGACACCGAATATTGAATTGTTAGTAGGTTCTTCGTTCAAACGAACTTTGTCGCTAAGAGTTTCCTGATTCAAATTCATCCATGTGAAACCTAACTTAGTATTAGGTAGTGGATCCATTTCGCCACGCATACCTATTAAAGTTTTTGAAGCGAGTTGAAAGAGGTCGTTCTGTTCGTATTTTATTTGAAGATTTGCTTCAGGTACTAACGCGCGTGGATTTTGGATGATAACTTCGCCAATCATATAATTGACAGTATAATCAACATTAGGGGAGAGTGGCGAGCCATCTAATAAAACTTGCACACTTCCTTCGACTATGTTGAAGCCAAGATTGTATTTAGTTTGCCCCCCTGTTGAAGATTTACCTTTCAGCACATATCTATTTCTTGTGCTCTGCCGGGCAATATAAGTTAGCGAATCGTAGATTTCTGGAAAGGTTAAGGAATCTATAACAGTTTCAGAGGCATTTTTAGTGATTAAGAATTCGCGTATTGATTTTCGGAATGGTTCGAGGGTCGGGAAAATTACTTCAGCTCTAGCTTCATCGATTGTGTAATTTCTTATGTAGTCAAATTTATTATCTGATTGTGGCGAATTATTCTCGTCGTACTTATCTACATTTAATATTTTAACAAGTGGTGTACCCAAAAGTTCGTCTAAATCGGCCTCCCCCCCCGATTCGCGATATATTTTCAGTTCAAAACCTTCTTTCTTTAAATTTGAACCCCCCAATGAATAAATATTTTTCAGCATTAAGTCCCATGCAGGTTTGAAACTTGGAATTAAATTTTTTGGTCGGATTAGTTTCAAAATCACAGGTCTGGTTGAGGTATCTGTGCCGGCAAACTCACCAAAAATCATATCATCGTCAACAGAGCCAGTTGGACCTTGAGTTCTGAATGCTACAGCCAAAGCTTGATCGCTTTGCAAACTTGTTGCTATAGAAATATAACCAGCTTGTGAATTATATTTATATTCATTAGGAGGAACTTTAACCCATATACCACGCTCGATGCTTCCTGACTTACCACTTAGCTCTCGTAGGCTATCAGGATAACTTTGATTTGGACTAATGTGGGGGAGGTCGATAAGTGCAACTCCTTCTTTCTGACCGATCTGGAAATTACCCCCCTGCCTTGTTTTCCAAACTTCAATTTCCACAATTTGATATTGCGACATCGAAGTTGACAATTGGGGATTAAGTGTAGCGAATACAGTTTCAAAAATGTTCCGATAAACAGTGTCAAGGAAGTAATGGTTTGTAGAATATTCAAAAGCCCGAATCGTAAATGGTTTGTCCTGAGCACCTCCTGTAGCAGTTAACTCTTTTGTTTGTCCTTTTTTTTGCGATACGACTGTTTGTAACGAGAGTGGGCCAAATTGAAATCTTCCTTTTATTCCAAATAGGGCTTGGCTACTACCGATATACGAGCCGCCTGTTTGTAGTGATACGTTTCCAGCTTCGATGCTTTGTATTATCTCGTCTTCATAACCGGTATATTTTATCTTCAATTGATTTTCATACTCAAATGTACGCTGTGTATTCCAATCGGCAAGTATGTTTAGTTTATCGCCGATTGTACCGTTCACATTTATCTGAACTTCCTGACTGAAGTTCGGCTCGTTACGAACCTGATCGCGTTCAGAGAGTAAAGTTTGGTCCGATTTCTGACTTCTGAAACCAGCTTTTATATCAACAGCACCGCTGATTCGTAAATTGATTTTAGGTGGTCCGAATATACTCAGAAATCCTACCGAAGGCATTGGAATTTCGATATTTGTTATTGAACCAAAAAACTCGCTTAATCCAACTTCTTTCTGTTCAGTAACATAAACTTTGGCTAAAGCTTCCCACGATTTATAACGCTCGAACTCTAAGCGTCGTTGTATATAATCTTCCAACCTTAGTCGAATCGGAATTTTTACATCCTTATCATATATCTTTTCAGTTACATCCACGTAATGTCCTGTGCTATCCAATGTAACACTAATTTGATATGCTGTGCTGCGGTTTTCTAAATATAGTGGGTGTTGACTTTTTACAAATGGGTTGGCGTAAATTAAATCGTTTCGTTTATGTAAAAAGTGTTCGACACGTGAAGAGGAATCGACAAATACATAAGCTGTTGAATCGACCCATTCGGCTGTTTGAGAAGAATCTTTGAAAATTTCTCCGCGGGTTCTAATGTTGATGTTCGGGTCTTGCGGCGGAACTTCTCTGTGGTTTTCCTCCTCGATTTCTTCTTCGAATTCATCTTCAATCGTTTCGGTTGTATCAGAAATGGTAGGGGACAAATTTCCGGATGAAGATGATGCCGATTGGGAAAATGCCAGGAAAGATAGCACTAAACCGATTATTGCAAATATAATAGCAATTATGTTTGATTTATTGGAGAAAAAAATATTCCAATTTTGAAATATAATATTTAAATTTTTCACGTTGTTAACCGATACTGATTAATAATGTATCAGAAATTAATTCAGAACTAATTAGTTACACTTTTATAATTATTAACAAATATCTATAACAACGGCTCCATATTGTTTTTATTTCTAACAAAAGTTATAAAAAAGGTTATTAAATAGCAAGTTATTTAATTTGCATTTCGTTTAACAGATTCTGGGCGCCAGAAAATTTATCCAAAATAAACAAAATATATCTTGAATCCACGCTGATAGAGCGGTTCAATGCCTCCTCGAAATGATAATCGCCGACTACCCCTTCCCAGTTTCCATCAAAAGCACAGCCGGTAAGTTCACCTCTGCCGTTCAAAATTGGGCTCCCCGAGTTACCACCTGTAATATCAAGATTCGAAATGAAAGCAACCGGAACATCGCCCGATTTTTTATCGGCGTAAATTCCAAAATCTTTCTTTTCCCAAAGTTGGCGTAGTTTAGGTGGGACTTCAAAGGGTTCGGAACCGGTCTCTTTTTCCATCACGCCAGTAAGTGTTGTAACATAATCCAAATGAACTGCATCGCGTGGTCGTAACGGTTTAACAGTTCCGTATGTGAAACGCAATGTTCTGTTGGCATCGGGATATAATTTCCCGTCTTTCCAAAGCATCACTGCTTCCATTAACTTCGTCCGCAATAATCCTACCTGAGTTTCATACTTTGCATAGCGGTCTTTTACAACAGCGTCGTCTTTATCGAGTTCGATTGCAAACTCAACAAATTCGTCATCTCGGATATCGTCGTCATCTTCTTTCAATAGTTTTTCAGCTTTCTCTTTCGTTCGCAAATCGGTTTCGGAATATAGTTCATCTACAAATTTTCGAATCGCTCGATCTCGTTTTTCGCCCGTTCTGCCTTTTACAATTTTTTGCACAACTCCAATGCTTTGGTCTGAAGGTAACTCGGCAGCTTTCATTAACAGTGCTGTAAATAATTCTTTATCAACTTCAGGCACATAATTTTTATAAACAACATCAAAAAAAGTTTTAATTGGTGCACGGTCGGCATCTGAACGGGGAATTATTTTACCGAGTGAATCTTTTGCAGGAACGGCTGTAAAACTCATTAATCGTTGTGCAAGCCGGTATAAGTCGGTTGTTTGTAGGTTCATTAACATCATTCGCTTTTTATTGTATTGCAAAAGGTCGTTAATCTCTTTGTCGATTTCAGACAGAATGTTTCCGTATTTATTTTTCAGTTCGGGATTCGAATTGATGAATTTCAAAAATTCAACCTCCTCGGCTTCTTTCATTTGGATTAGTTTAATTCTTTTCATTCCCTCTAAAACACCCAACGAGTTCTTGTAAGTATTTTCTAAACTACGAACCCTGTTTGCGTACTTCAACTCAATTGCCCGATCTTTTTTACCCCACTTGTTTATGATTTCGATTCTTGTTTTGAACAAATCGATAGTCGTAGGTAAAGCATCATAGTATGCTACTTTCACATCAGCTGCAGTTCGATATCGAAATGTTCTTCCGGGAAATCCCATAATCATCTGAAACGATCCATCTTCAAAACCCTTCGTTGAAATCGGGAAGAAATGTTTTGGTTTATAAGGAACATTATCTTTAGAAAATTTTACAGTTTTTCCTTCGGGCGAAACATATGCACGTAGGAATGCGAAATCGCCGGTGTGGCGGGGCCAAATCCAGTTATCAATTTCGCCGCCGTAGTTGCCTATGGAATTTGGCGGTGCATAAACTAACCGGATATCTTTGATTATTTCAAAAGTGAACAAATAATATTTCACACCGGTGTAAACATCGGTTGCGCGGAATTCTAAATCGGAATTACCTTTTTCGCGTTTTTCAATTTCGCGGAGTTTAGCATTTATCGCTTTTTGTCTGTCGGCAGCAGTCATATCGTCTTTAACTTCCGCAAGAACTTCGTCGGTAATTTCCTTCATCGATACAAGCACTTGTGCTGTCATATTCTCTATCTGAATTTCCTCTTCGTATTTATTTGCCAGGAATCCGTCTTTAAGCCGGTCTTCCATCACTGAGCTTACTGAAACAATAGCGCCATAAGCCACGTGATGATTTGTAAGAATTAAACCATTGGGCGAAACAAACGATCCGGTTCCGCCACCTAACGAAACAACTGCATCTTTTAAGCTTGTTCCGTTCGGGTTGTAGATTTGTTCAGGGGTTAATTCAAGTCCGGTTTTCTTCATCTCATTGAGTGGAAGTTTGTTGATTGCATCCAACATCCACATTCCTTCATCAAGAACTGCATTAGCAGTTGTGCTTACAAATAAGGCGAAAATTAAACTTAACAGAAAGATTTTTGATTTCATCGTGATATTCTTTATTTAATTTGGATAAAATTGTGAGTAAAGATGCGAAAAAATGTTGAGAGATGCAAAAAAACTTGACAATCGACTACCATTGTCGTAAATTAGTATGGGCATTGGATATGAAACTTTTAATAAAAATACAACAGCTTATTATTGCTATTTTTGTAATACTTGTTTCGACTCAATTCGTTTATCCTGAGAATACAATTCTATTAAGTAATCTTCAGCCGCCTCCCACACCCACTTTAGTTTCACCACCGCATAATGCGGATAAGATTTCGCCTCGTGTTAAATTTGTCTGGAATTCTTCACAGGACGCTGATTATTATCGACTTAAAATTTGGCAACCTGGAGGTTGGTGGAGTCCTACAATTATAATATTCGAGGATTCTACATTAACCGATACAACATTACAAATTGATACTTTAAAATATAATAAAGGATACGAATGGTGCGTGAGTGCACGAAACGATTCCGGTTCAAGTCCGTTTTCACAAACCTGGCGATTCTCTACGCATGTTAACGATGCACCTAAAATTGTAGTACCGATAACTTTGAGCAACCGACATAATGAGAGTTTAATGATACACTTTGGTGTTGCTGTTGGAGCAACATATTGCATGGATGAAGAATTTGGTGAATACGAACTTCCTATTTTTCCACCCTATTTAGACTTTTATTTTAGGGGGCACAGGAGATTAGGATTCACAGATTGCTTACCTCGCGTAGATCTTCATTTGCAAGGTTGGGAAAAATATGCAAAGAAAGATACATTTTATGCTCGGTTTTTTTCTATTCCTGAAGGATACCCTATAAAGTTCAACTGGCCCTCTAATTTGTCTGAATTTTTTTCTGAATTGATTTTAAGAATTCCTCCCCTGCCAAATTTGAATATGCTTACAGATTCATCTTTGATATTGGACGTTTCGTTATCTGATATTACAGTTCTCAGAATAATTGGTACACCGATACCTTTCGGAATACCCTCAACTCCAGTCCTCCTTTCTCCCCTTGATAACGCATCTATTTTTTCCGGGTATCATTATTTAGAATGGAAGCAATCTATTAAAGCATATCGGTATTGGCTTCAAGTATCGCAAGATTCCAATTTTACAACTACAATAATAAATGATTCAACAATCAAGACAACATCCTTTTTATTGACCAACATAGAACCTTATGTAACTTACTACTGGCGGGTGCTTGCATTCAACAGCGAAGGCAGCAGCAGTTTTTCCGATAGGTGGAGTTTTATTCTTTCGCCAAGTGATGTGAGTGATGACCAGACAATAAAACGATACGCATTATCACAAAATTATCCGAATCCGTTCAACTCACAATCCATAGTGAGTTATGAAATCCCGGAATTATCCTACGTGAAATTAAATGTTTATGATATATTAGGAAGAGAACGAACTCGTCTTGTTGACGGATATCAACAGGCAGGAAAGTACGAAGTAAAGATACTTTCGCAAAACCTTTCAAGCGGGATTTACTTTTACCGGTTAGAAACAGCAAGCCTTAAAAATTCTTCTAACAAATTCACTCAAACTCGGAAATTACTTATTTTGAAATAGAGTCGAACTCATCGCATTGTATCTCACCCCATTTTTTTGTATTTTTTCACGAAAATCCTTAAACAATTTAACGGTCGATTATGTCTTTTATCTTGAAGCTGTGGAATCTTAAATTTAAGGTTTATTCCTATATTTTCAGGTCTTACTCTGACATTTTCACTGGGCGATTACACAAAGGTGGAAAAAATTTTTACAATTGAAATCAGAGCAACTTTTTGAATTCTTCTATTGTCATTCCGGCATCTTTTATAATCCCACCCATCGTAAATGAATTTATCGGATTTGAACGTGGTATAATTATGATGCGTTCTCCGTTTGTCATCGAAATATGTTTGCCCTCACGAACTATCCAGAAACCAACTTTCTCAAATACCTTAACGGCGCGACGATGAGGAACGCCCGGCAGCTTCGGCATAACTATACTGGAATTTCAACTAAACGAGTAACCGTGTTCTCTGTAAGTTTCTCAACAGTTGCGAGATATGTCTCAATGGCATCTTTGATGTTCTCTAACGCTTCTTCTTCTGTGGCACCTTGAGACCAGCACCCCGGTAAACCCGGACACCAAATTGAGTAACCTTCTTCAGTTTTTTCAAGTTTTACTCTGTATTTCATAAAACTCCTGTTAGTGTAACATAATATTCGTTCAACTACTATTTGAATATACTTTTATTCTTTGTCAGATTCAAGTTAGAAAACTGGAGTCAAAAAAGGTTATAATTTGTATTAGCGCACAAGCTCTTAATATACCCGATTGTTGCCTCTCACCCCATTTTTTTGTATTTTTTCACGAAAATCCTTAAACAATTGAATGGCTGATTATGTCTTTTTTCTCGAAGTTGTGGAATCTTAAACTACATCACAAAATTTTATTAGGGCTGCTGCTCGGTGCTATCTTCGGTGCAACCTTCAACGTTAGCAAATATGAATTAGAAGTTACTTACAAGGAAAAAGGGAAAGAAAAATCAACAATTGTTAATAATTGGGAGAAAATCGAATTCGCAGACGTGCAATCGCAGGTAGTGTTACAAACTTTTGGAAAAGAAGACCAGCTAAAATTACTGAACTACTTCCAAAGTCTTGATAAATCAGCTAAAGCAAATTTGTTGATGCTTGCGACGGTTAATACGACCGATCGAAGTGGTGCGGTTGTTACAACACGGCAGTATTTCGAAAACATAAAGAAGATTGAAAAAGTAAAAACGATCCCACTTTACATTAAACCAATCGGAACTCTCTTCATTCGACTCTTAATGTTTATTGCAATTCCACTTGTGCTGGCATCGTTAATTGTTGGCGCGTCGAGTTTGGGGAACATCAAGACCGTTGGGAAAATCGGTGCAAAGATGATAACGATTTATTTTGTTCTCATTGCAATTGCGATAACAATTGGGCTAACCTTAACAAATGTAATCAGACCAGGTGAGCGGCTTTCGGAAGAAGCACGCGAAAAATTATTAGTCGAGTTTGCCCCCAACATTCAATCCAAAATTCAGGAGTCGGTAGAACTTAATGTAATCAACACTATCGTTAATATCGTTCCTACAAATCCAATCTCAGCTTTGGCGAATGCCGAAATGCTTCAAATTGTTTTCTTCGCATTGATAGTTGGAATCACACTCACCGCAATCCGTAAAGAAAAATCGGAACCCGTAATAAAATTCTTCGACGGTTTCAGCGATATGATGATAAAGTTGGTCGATTACATAATGAAAATTGCACCGT
>CAMTVZ010000074.1:0-12531 GCA_947085285.1 uncultured Ignavibacteriota bacterium | reverse complement strand
TATTTATTTCTACTTTAAGATCTTCCTTCTTTTGATTATATACGAGCGCAACATTCAACGGAAGATTTATCAACGAACTCGTTCGTTCCTCATAAATTGTTAAACATATTTTTTACTTGCTGCGTATTGATTGAATTTTTTTTCTCTCAATCAATACTCACGCTGTAAATATAATCTTTTTTCTGTAGAAGTCAAGTAAAAAATGCATTTTATAAAAAAAAATTTTTTTTTTGAGATTAGTGTGGAAGATTTTTTATCAGCCGACTTCGATATATGAGAGAGATGTTTTTAACTTTTCGAAAAAATATTTTCGGAGCGACTGATGTTCCGGCTTACGAAGGTGGGGGTCGTCAGCAACGAGTTGAAAAGCTTCACGCCGAGCTAATGTTATGATGGGTCCGTCGTCGACTACGTTAGCTATATGAAGTTCAGGTAAACCGCTTTGCCGCGTACCGAAGAAATCGCCTGGTCCGCGAAGCTTTAAATCTACTTCCGAAATTTTAAATCCATCGTTAGTAGCAAGCATAGTTTCGATGCGTGTTAGTGCTTTTTGTCGCTCTAACTTATTGATTATATTAGAGTTATGGGAATCGAAAATTTCAATATTTTTTGTTTTTAGATTTGAGATACGAGCCAACCAATCAGGAACAACCAAAACACAATACGACTGATCGGCACCACGCCCGACCCTTCCGCGTAGCTGATGTAACTGCGAAAGACCAAACCTTTCGGCATGCTCAATCACCATCAAAGTTGCATTTGGAATATCGATACCTACTTCGATGACTGTTGTAGAAACGAGAATGTGGAGTTGTTTAGATTTGAAAGCTTCCATAACCTGATCTTTTTCGTCCGACGACATACGACCGTGGATCAATCCGACTTTCAAGTCGGGGAAGATTGTATCACGGAACATTTCATAACTTTCGACAGCCGCTTTCAAGTCGACTTTTTCCGATTCTTCTATCAACGGATAAATTATATAAACTTGCTGCCCCTTTTGGATTGTGGATCGTATCATCGCATATAACCGTTCGGTTTCATGTTCTGCTAACATCATTGTCTTTATTTGTTTTCTGTCCTTAGGCATCTCGTCGATAATTGAAACATCTAAATCGCCGTAAACTGTTAGCGAGAGTGTTCTCGGTATTGGCGTGGCTGTCATTACTAAAACATCAGGATGCCCTTTAATGCTCTCCTTCCCTTTGCGCACAAGTTCTGCTCTCTGGTCAACACCAAAACGGTGCTGCTCGTCGATTACAACAAAACCTAAGTTAGCAAACTCGACACCCTCCTGTATCAAAGCATGAGTTCCTACTACAATGTTAGTTCTTCCATCTCTGATGTCGTTTAAAATATCGTCTCTTAACTTTTTCCTTTGCCCTCCGATTAACAAACAGGTATTGACATTCAGATTTCTCAAAAATTGAACGATTGTTTTATAGTGTTGTTCGGCTAAAATTTCGGTGGGTGCCATAAATGCAACCTGATATCCGTTATCTATTGCTATCAGCATTGCAATCAAAGCCACAACCGTTTTGCCGCTGCCAACATCGCCTTGAAGTAAGCGGTTCATCTGTTTTGGCTGATTCATATCGTTGGCAATTTCTTTTATTACTTTAATTTGAGCTTTGGTGAGTTTAAACTGGAGCGAATCGACTAACTTGCCGGCTAAATTACTTTTCACATTAAACGATATTCCGGGCGTTTGAACTTTGGTTTTCATTTTCCTATAAGCCAGCAGAAGCTGGAAACAGAACCATTCGTCAAACTTCAAACGATAGCGAGCGGCATTTTTATATTCGACTGTTTCGGGAAAGTGAATATTCCGCAAAGCAACGGGAAGGGGAAGGAGGTTTAAACGACTCAAAAAGCTTTCAGGGAAGAATTCTTCAGCATTATCTGCAAAATTATCGACAGCCTCTTTCATAATTTTACGAAACACAGTATCGGTAATTCTGAGGTTTCTAAAATCTTCCCCCGAAGAATATTTTGGTATTATTCCCTTCGTGTGTAAAAAACCTTTCAGATTATCTTCTTCATCTACTTCGAGTCGATCGATGCGTGGATGTACAAATTGCGGACGGTTTTGAAAAAAATTTAGCTTTCCTGAAACAGCCAACATCTCGCCAACCTGAAAAGCCGATTTGAAATAGTTTGCATTTTGAAAGAAGACGAGCGAAACAGTGCCAGTAGCATCGCCTAATATAATAACACATTTTCGTTTTGGTGGGCGACCTGTTATATCGATAGCACGGATGCTTCCAACAACTGATATCCTTTTAGTGGGATCTCGCATTTGGCGGAGCGAGCCGATTTCGGAAACCTGCGTCAGGTCGAAATAATCGAATGGAAAATAGTAGAGTAACTCGTGGATAGTATTGATCCCACGCCTTGCAAAAACTTCGGCGCGTCGGGGACCGATGCCTTTGATAAATTGAATTGGAGTTTTTAGGTCGTATTTAATTTCACTCTTCACGAGAGATAATATAAGAAAAAATAAAACCGATTTCCCGATTTTAGATTAAGCAGCTCAAGGGATTGTAACGAATGGGGATATTTTACGGTGAAGTAGCAGTTACAAATTGAGTCCACCTCCGATTTGTGCTTGGTTTACGGTCGAGGAGGAAATTCGAGTGCATTCGAAGAACTTCATCAGTCAAAAATAAAATAAAAAGCAATACTTTTTCAACCCGTTTCATTTTTCGGGTCGCGCATCATTAAATCTAATGTTGCATCGTGCGGATCTTTGCCATTAAAGAGGACATTATAAACTTCCTGCATAATGGGGACTTCGACATTTACTTTTGATGCCAACTCGCAAGCCGATTTAGTAGTAGCTACACCTTCGGCGACCATCTGCATATCTTTTAAAACATCTTGGAGGTTTCTTCCCTTTCCGACTTCTTCGCCGACGTAACGATTACGGCTGTGTTTGCTCATACAAGTTGCAATCAAATCGCCGATGCCCGACAGACCCGAGAAAGTTTTTGGATTAGCACCCAATGCTGTTCCGAGTCGTGCAATTTCGACTATGCCTCGAGTCATAATCGCCGCTTTTGTATTATCGCCATAGCCGGCACCGTCGCACAAGCCGGCGCCAACTGCGATCACATTTTTCAACGCACCGCCGAACTCAACACCCTTTACATCATCCGATGTGTAAACTCTAAAATATGAAGTCATAAAAACTTGTTGCACTAACTTTGCAGTTTCCAGACTACTCGAAGCAGCTACAACAGCGGTAGGAATTTTGCGACTGACTTCGCTTGCGAAGCTGGGACCCGATAGAGTTGCAGTCAGTTGAAGTGGATGGTCGGGTAACAACTCGGCGATAACTTCCGACATTGTTTGAAGTGTTCCAACCTCGATACCCTTGGCAAGATTTACGATAATCGAATTTGTAAAAGAGAGATGTGAGATTTGTTTTAAAACTGAACGCAGATGTTGCGACGGAACAGCGGTAACTATCAGCTCACTCTTATGGATTGCTTTATCGAGATCGGTGGTTACCTCTATTCCATCCGGGATGTTTATACCCGGAAGGAAAACCGTATTTTCCCGTTTAGTTAATATATTTTCAGCATCCTGATTGCGGAACGACCAAAGAGTTACATCGTGCTTGTTCGAAAATAGCAACAGAGCGAGAGTTGTTCCCCAACTTCCCGCACCAATTACGGAAACTTTCATTTTAATTTTGAGTGGTTTTCTTTTTGAAAAAATTAAAACTTGTTATTTTATTTTCTCTTCCTTCAAGAAGACGTTTTATATTCGCACGATGTGTAAATATTAAAAGAATTGCTATGCCGATGCTAAAAAAGATCAGAGTTCCATAGCCTTCAACTTTAGCATTAAAAATATTTTCCCTAAAAAATAAGGTCAGCGGAAAAGCAATGGCAGCACTGATTGAACCGAGTGAAACATATTTTGACACAAACATTACGATAGCAAAGACTGCAATTGCAATAGAGATATCGAGTGGGGCTAAACCTATAAGCATTCCAGCTGCAGTTGCTATACCTTTACCCCCTTTGAAGCCGCCAAAAAGAGTCCAGATATGTCCAACTATCGCAGCCGAGCCACATAAAATCTGAACCAAAGTAAAATCTTCGAAAGGGGTATGATTTACAAAAGGAAATGGAGAGTACATTAATTTAGCTACAAAAACCGTGGCAACAAATCCTTTAAAGATATCGAAGAGTATTACAATTAAACCGGCTTTTAAGCCTAGTACACGAATAACATTAGTACCGCCGGCATTTCCACTACCGTAATTTCGGATATCGATTCCTTTAATAAGTTTACTTACTATTATACTCGTAGGTATCGAGCCAACCAAGTAGCTTAAAATAATTACGTATATAAGTGATAACATTTATAAAACCTTGAATTTTGATGTTTAAAGATATTGAAAAAAAGGTGAATATGCAAGGCAAAGTCAGTCATCACAAGTCGTCTTTAGTTGTTATCTTGATATTCCTAATTTCTCCAGTTACAAGTTTAATTTTTTCACCTATACGTTCTACTAAATTTGCATCGTCGGTTGCGTAGTAGTTGTTGCGGTAAGCTTTTTCGTAAGCTTTAACAATTAAATCTTTCCTAAAACCTTGAGGTGTTTGGACAGCAAAAAGTTTATTACGGTCGAGTGTTTCAATAATAAAACCCTTCGTGTCGGAAACTTTAATAGTGTCGTTTAAGGCAATAGCTGGAACTGCTGCTCCATATTTTTCGGAAGCTGAGATCACATTTTTTATTAACTCATCAGAAACGAATGGACGAACAGCATCGTGAATTAAAATAATATCTACGTCTGTTTTGATAATTTCTTTGAGACCGTTCCAAACCGAATCCTGTCGGTGTTCGCCGCCTATAACGACTGATAATATTTTCGTAAATAGGTTCTTTTTTACTAAATCAGTAACTTCGCTAACAAAATCGGCGTGCGATACAACCACAATAGAATCGACCGCATCGCAGGTCTGAAATTTTTGAATCGTAATTTGCAGAATCGGAATTCCATCAATTTCGAGAAACTGCTTCGGCTTAATGCTGCCGAAGCGTTTCCCGATTCCTGCTGCTGGAATCACCAAACCAACTTTAAGCTTTCGCATACTTGATGATTACAAAATTAGCATTGCATCGCCATAGCTATAGAAGCGGTAGCGTTCTTTAATAGCTTTTTTATATGCGCGCATTATCAAATCGTAATCGGCGAAGGCACAAATCATCATCAACAATGTTGATTCGGGCATATGAAAATTTGTAATCAATTTATCTACAATTTTCATTTGATAAGGAGGAAATATAAATTTATCTGTCCATCCTTTATTCGGTTTCAGAAATCCTTCAGTAGTAACCGACGACTCTAATGCCCTTGCAGTGCTTGTACCAACCACAAATACATTTCCTTTGCTCGCAATAACTTTATTCACCGAGTTTGCAAGGTTCTCACTAATTTCAAAATATTCTGAATCCATTTTATGTTTTGATAAATCTTCGACTTCAACCTTGCGAAAAGTTCCCAGCCCTATGTGCAGGGTAAGAAAACCTAACTTTACCCCTTTCTTTTCGATGGCAGAAAGTATTTTTTTCGTAAAGTGAAGCCCAGCAGTAGGAGCCGCTACCGAACCGACATTTTTTGCATAAACAGTTTGATAGCGTTCTTTATCTAATTCTTCCGATTCACGTTTGATGTAGTGGGGTAAAGGCATATAGCCGATTCGCTCGAAGATTTTGTAAACATCCTCGTTGGTTATAAAACGGATAGTCCGTCCACGCGAAGTTGTGTTATCCACAATCTCGCACATCAATTTTCCGTCGTCAAAATATACCTTATTTCCTATGCGAACTTTCCTGGCTGGTTCAACAATAACGTCCCAAATGTTTTCTTCCTTATTTAACTCGCGTAAAAGTATTACTTCGATTTTCGCATTAGTTTTTTCTTTGCGACCGAACAACCGGGCCGGAAATACTTTTGTATCGTTCATTACTAATATGTCGCCCTTGTTGAAATAGTCGACTATATCTGTAAATTTTTTCGATTCAATAGTTTCATCCTTACGATTCACCACCATTAATCTCGACGATTCGCGGTTGGGCAAAGGATATTTGGCTATAAGATTACGCGGAAGTGGATATTTAAAATCTGATAGTTTCATTTTATCCTGATCCTTAAATTTTTTATTGAAAGCTTATTTAAACGATTCATTTTTTTGATTTCGATTTTGATTTTTTAAGTTTGTTCTGTTTTGATGCTGGCACACCATATTTCAACGCCGAACGTGCGGCTGCTAAACGAGCAATTGCTACACGGTATGGCGAGCAACTAACGTAATCAAGCCCGATTTGATGACAGAATTCGATTGAAGAAGGTTCGCCACCGTGTTCGCCGCAAATACCTAACTTGATATTAGGACGAGTTTTAGTTCCTTTTTCGACTGCAATTTTCATCAATTGACCAACTCCGTTACGATCAATTGCTTCGAAAGGATCAACTGGGTAAATTTCTTTTTCGACGTAAGGGATTAGAAATCTGCCAGCATCGTCGCGGCTGACACCCAGTGTGGTTTGCGTTAAATCGTTAGTCCCGAAACTGAAGAACTCGGCAACTTCGGCAATTTCGTCGGCTGTTAATGCACCACGTGGGATTTCGATCATCGTACCGCAGAGGTAATCGATTTTAATTTTATTCTCAGCCATAACTTCGGCAGCAACTCGGCGTACAATTTCTTCTTGAAGCTTGAGTTCTTTTACGTGTCCTACAAGGGGAATCATAATTTCGGGTTTTACAGAAATTCCACGCTTCTTCACATTTACAGCTGCTTCAAAAATTGCGCGGGCTTGCATCTCGGTAATTTCTGGATAGATTATTCCCAATCGGCATCCGCGGAAACCGAGCATCGGGTTGAACTCGTGCAGCGAACTTACACGCATATGAACCTTTTCGTAACTGATTCCCATATTTTCGGCAAGTTCGCGTTGTTGTTTTTCCTCGTGTGGTACAAATTCGTGCAGTGGCGGGTCGATTGTACGAATTGTAACAGGATAACCGTTCATGGCTTCAAATATTCCTTCGAAATCTTTACGTTGTAGTGGTAGTAATTTGCTCAAAGCAGCTTTTCGGTCTTCTACAGTGTCAGCTAAAATCATCTCGCGCATCGGACCGATTTTACCTTCGCCAAAGAACATATGCTCGGTTCGGCAGAGCCCGATACCTTCGGCTCCGAAAGCAATTGCAGTTGCGGCTTGATCGGGCTGGTCGGCGTTGGTTCTTATTCCAAGTGTTCGGTATTTATCAGCCCACTTCATAATTTTTTCGTAGAGACGATAAACAGGTGCGTCTTTTGGAGCAAGCGTTTTTTCGATTAAGACTTGCAAAACTTCGGAAGGTTTGGTTTGAACTTCACCGAGGATAACTTCGCCGGTTGTTCCGTCGAGCGAGATGTAGTCGCCTTCTTTCACAATTTTTCCTTTTACATTCATCGTTCGTGCAACATAATCGATGTGTAAATCGGAACATCCGACTATACAAACTTTGCCCATTTGACGGGCAACAAGAGCCGCATGCGAGGTCATTCCGCCGCGAGCAGTAAGTATTCCTTCGGATGCGTCCATACCTTTGATATCTTCGGGAGAAGTTTCGATACGAACTAAAATAACTTTTTCGCCGCGGGCTTTCCATTCTTCGGCATCTGGGGCGTTGAATACAACCTTTCCGCTCGCAGCGCCAGGTCCGGCGTTTAGCCCTACAGTTAATAATCTCCCCTCCTTTATTGCCTGGTCTTTCTCTTTACGGTCAAAAATTGGGCGTAATAATTGATTAAGCTGGTCGGGTTCGATTCTCATCAAGGCTTCTTTTTCGTCGATAAGTTTTTCGTCAACCATATCGACTGCAATTTTTAAAGCTGCAAAAGCAGTCCGCTTTCCAACTCGGCATTGTAATACATAAAGTTTATCCTGCTGAATTGTGAACTCGAGGTCCAGCATATCTTTGTAATGTTTTTCTAACACTTTGCGATACTTATCAAGCTCTTTGTAAATTTTTGGTTTAGCTTCAGCAAGTTTAACAATCGGAAGTGGTGTGCGTGTACCGGCAACAACGTCTTCCCCCTGAGCGTTCATAAGGAATTCGCCATAGAAATAATTTTCGCCGGTTGCGGCATCGCGTGTGAAAGCTACCCCCGTTCCGGAATCTTCCCCCATATTTCCAAAAACCATAGCTTGGATATTAACTGCCGTTCCCCACGATTCGGGAATATCGTACATCTTGCGATAAGCGATTGCACGTTCGTTCATCCACGAATTAAACACAGCGCCAATTGCACCCCAGAGTTGGTCCATCGGATTTTCTGGGAAATCGTGTCCGGTTTTTTCTTTGATAGCCTTTTTAGATTTTTCGACTATATCTAACAAATCCTCGGCTGTAAGTTCAGTATCGAGTGTTACACCTTTCTCGTGTTTTTTCTGGTCTAAAATTACTTCAAACGGATCGTGTTCGTCTTTGCTTTCTGGTTTCAAACCTAAAACAACATCCCCATACATCGCTACGAAGCGTCGGTACGAATCGTAAGCAAATCGCGGGTTGTTCGTTTTTGCGATAATTGCTCGAACTGTTTCGTCGTTTAAGCCTAAGTTTAATATCGTGTCCATCATACCGGGCATCGATGCGCGAGCACCTGAGCGGACAGAGACTAAAAGTGGATTTTTTGAATCGCCAAATTTTGCACCTAATTCGCGCTCCATCTTTTTCAGAGCTGCAAGTATCTGTCCTTTCAATTCTTTCGGATACTTGCGTTTGTTTGAATAGTAATATGTGCATACTTCGGTTGTAATTGTAAAACCTGGTGGAACTGGAAGTTTCAGGTTCACCATCTCAGCGAGGTTGGCACCTTTGCCACCAAGCAGCGATTTCATGTCAGCCCGTCCTTCAGCTTTCTTTCCACCAAAATAATAGACGTATTTTTTTGCCATAATTTTATTTCTCCATATTGTTTAATTGTTCATTCGTATATTAGTTATTTTTTTTAAAAATTCTTTTTCACCACTTATAAATCGGACTGCAACTTCTAAATAGTATAGTGGCAGTTGATTTATCTGAGCTTTCATATTTATTAACCGCACAAAATCTTTTTCGGTTGTTATTACGAAATCAGCTTTTTGCTCTTCGTATTCTTTCTTTAATATTTCTATATCTTCTGCAAGATATTGATAATGGTCGGAATATACTTTGAAAACTTTTATTTTCAAGCCTAATTCTTCGAGTGTATTTTCGAACGAATCGGGATTTCCAAGACCACAAAATGCGATACAGGATTTATTTTTTAAAATCTGTAATTCGCTTATAACATCTGATTGTATGCCTACTAATTTTCGAGGCTCTAACACAGTGCACCCCGTTAACTTATCGCCGATATTTTTTAAAGTATCAGCCTTCTGTTTCCAATTCGAGTAGATAATAATATCGGCACGTTTAAGGCTACTGATTGGTTCTCTACGTAATCCTGCCGGTAACATTAGTTCTCTCTTCAATGGTTTCGATGCATCTATAAGAACGACATCCAAATCTCTGTGTAATTTTCTGTGTTGAAAGCCATCGTCCACTATAATGTAATTGCAATTAAATTTTTGAACAGCCAACTGGGCAGCACGCGACTTTTGTTCATCTACAATAACGATTGAATTTGGGAATTTTGATGCAATTTGGAATGGTTCATCGCCACAGGCATCGGCACTGCATAATAGTTGTTCGCCATCTGCAACTACAAGGGTTCCTTTAGTTTTACGTTTATAACCCCTGCTAACTACAGCTACAGGTATATTTTGTTTAAGTAGAAATTCAAGAATATACTCGACAAGTGGAGTTTTACCAGTACCGCCGGCTGTTAGATTGCCTACCGAAATTACGGGAACATTCAATTTTACAGTCTTAAATATTCCAATATCAAAGAACAAGTTTCGAATAGATACTACCAAACCATACAAGAGCGAAAACGGAAATAGGGCTATCTTTAAAAATATCACTTTATTATGCAGCAATTAATTTTAAAATATTATCTGCTACACGTTTAGCTGCGCCCCGTTCGCCTAATTTATTGTATACAGATTTCAGTTCACTACGGGTTTGGTCGGATAAAGTTTTATCTGTTAAAAACTTACCGGCAGCGGCAGCAATATTTTCTGCATTCGCCTGATACTGTATTAATTCAGGAACAATAGTTTTACCTGCGACAATATTAGCCAAGCCAATATTTTTAATGTTAAGCATAAGTCGGGCAGCAAAATATGTAAGCCACGAAGTTTTATAAACGATTACCATCGGCGTTTGAAAACAGGCCGTTTCGAGTGTTGCAGTTCCTGATGTTACAATTGCAACGTCCGAATTTTTCATAAGGTCGTATGTTGCATTTTGAAGAAGTCGCACCGATGAATCTTCATATAAAAACGATTTTACATAGTCGCCTTCGAAAACAGATGCCACACCAACTGCTATTTGTGCATCATAATCGGTTTCCAAACTTTTTGCAGCGTGCAGCATTGGAGGGAAAATTTTTTCTAACTCCTGCTTGCGGCTGCCTGGAAAAAGCCCAACTATTGGTTTCGATTTATCGAAACTGTAGCGTTTACAAAAATCGGCTTTGGGTTGCGGTTCTTCAATTACATCTAAAAGGGGATGACCTACAAATTCGACATCAATTCCTGCTTGTTTATAAATTATTTCCTCGAAAGGAAAAACAACAAACATTTTATCTATTAAACTTTTCATTTTTTTTATTCTATTAGGATACCATGCCCATAGTTGAGGACTGATATAGTAGAAAATTTTAATTCCGGCTTTTCTGACTTTTTCAGCGAAACGTAAATTAAAGCCGGGATAATCAATCAAAAGCACAGCATCGGGGCGTCGGTTAGTAAGCAACGATTCGAGAGTACGGCTAACCGACCTGATAGTGGGGAGCTTTTTGATTACTTCCAACAAACCCATCACAGCTAACTCGTTAATGTGATAGACGAGTTGCATCCCTTCGCGCTGCATTTTGTTGCCGCCGATTCCAAAAATCTCGATATCTTTTGAGCGAGATTTTAATTCTTTAACTACGCCCGAACCGTGCAAGTCGCCCGAAGCTTCGCCTGCGATAATCATCAAACGCACTTTAGGCACCTCCGAAAAATTTTGTTATTCTCCAATCGTAAAAAAAATGCAGCATCCAAATTACCACTATTATAAAAACAACTATTAAGATTGCCTGAAAAGTTCTTTGTTCCGATTTTATTCCACGCTTCCAATCTAACTGTGGTTGGTTGTTTGCGCCATCTTTATATTTTCTTAATGACGGGATAAATTTAGGTACCGATTTTAAATATCGCTGATATTCGGCTCCATAAGTTTTTGTTAAATGCTCCTCTTCTAAACTAACAATAAGAGTATACTGAAAAATAAAATATGAGAGTGTTATTATAGGCAACAAAGGAAAAGCTGCCCACGACATAATACCTACACCGAAATAAATACAGATATTACCGAGGTAAAGTGGGTTACGTAAATATCCAAAAGGACCACTTGTAATAAGTTGCGAGCCGCCAACCGATTTTGTGGTGCGGGTTTCGCTGCCAGCTACCGATACACCCCACAGGCGTATAAATTCGCCCAACAAAATTACTAACAAACCTCCAGCAATACTGATTATTGTCGGCTTAGCAAATACAATCATAAGCAGAATAAACGGAATAGGTGTATAACTTCGGTATTTAAAAAGAATTTTTCGTATATCCATTTGTGTTTCCATAAATTTTTAGCCTGCTAAGTAAACTTCCTTTCGATTGAATTCAGCCTGTTGTCGTTTGCGGATTCGTTTTTTTTTCAGAATTTCTTCCATCCGAGTTATTACATCCTCGAATGAATTAAAAAGATAATAAGAGATATTATCCTTTTGGCAAAAAGTTTGCAACTCACCTCGAGCAAAAACTATATCGGCATATTTAACCGCACACTTATCCGAGTATCCATCGCCGATGTAAACGATAATATCATCATCCCCCGATAAAGTAAGCATGTGGTTGCGTTTGCAATTGGCGCAGCGATCGCAATCTTCGTCGGAGTATGGGAATGTGATTTTCATCCCAGTTTTTACGAACTCCAACTTGTTTGCAAAAAAGGGAATATCGGAAATACCATAATTTTGTAAAACTCGTTCTATGTAATAATCAAGACCGTCGGATAGAATATAAAGTTTTATTTGATGGGGGTCAGAATTTTTTTCACGACAAAATCTGGTAAACTTGATAAAACTAGTATCGATTTCCTGTTTATCGATAAAGTCGGATACATCTTTCTGCGAAACATTTCCACAAGCTTTAGCTTCGCGGGTAAAACAATCGGCGGCACTTATTAAACCGGAACGATAATCTTCGATTATTTTTGTGCAGACAGGGCCGCCAAAATAATAGAAGAGATTATCGCCTAAATCGCCTTTAGTAATTGTTCCGTCGAAATCTATAAATATTTTTATCATAACAACTCTACCGCTCTTACTA
>CAMTVZ010000073.1:0-6346 GCA_947085285.1 uncultured Ignavibacteriota bacterium | reverse complement strand
TCGGAACACATGAAGAAAAAATATGGTAAAACCTTAGAAGAACTTTTTCCGAAAAAAGATTATCAGCAAATGCACTTTAAGCTTTTTCCTAAAAAAATAATTCATGCCGAAATGTTGGCGGCGATATTAACCTTTTATCCAATAAAAGAACTTACATCGGTGCATTCCCGTGGCGTGCTATTGAACTAGAATCCTGTATCTGTCGAATTGTAGCTTTCCCAGATATAAAAGAATAAAATCATTGAAAGAAAATATTTCTACAAAAAGTTTTGTTGCTGAACTTAAAAATAATTCTTTGAAACGAATCACCCAAAAGATTCGCAGCGGCGAGCTATCTTTAAAATCATACATCACACAGATTCAAAAAAGATTTGAACTTGTTGAACCGCACATTAAAGCTTTTCTCGATGAACCGTTACGTTTCGAGAGATTGCAGCGCGAAGCTGAACAACTTGAAACAAGAATTAATAAACAGGATGAACTCCCGCTGCTTTTTGGAATTCCTGTTGGCATCAAAGATTTATTTCAGGTTGAAGGTTTCGAGACTAAAGCTGGGAGTAAATTACCTGCAGATGTTTTTAAAGCACCGGAAGGACAAGCTGTAAAATCACTCAAGTCGGCCGGTGCTTTAGTTTTAGGAAAAACTGTAACAACCGAGTTTGCATATTTTGCACCGGGACCAACCCGCAATCCGCATAATCTTAATCACACACCCGGGGGCTCATCGAGTGGCTCTGCTGCTGCTGTGGCATCGGGACTCACACCGCTGGCGTTGGGAACGCAAACAATCGGTTCTGTAATCCGACCGGCAGCTTTTTGCGGAGTTGTCGGTTTTAAACCAAGTCAAAATCGAATTGTTACTGATGGAATTGTGCCGTTTTCGCCAACTATTGACCAAATTGGCTTCTTTACCTCTGATGTCGAAAGCGCTGAAATTGCAGCTTCGGTTCTGTGTGAAAAGTGGAACGCTGTGCAGGGTACAAATAAAATCAGGCTGTCTGTTCCCGAAGGAGCGTATCTTCAAAAAGCTCAACCTGAAACATTGACTCATTTTTGGAAAGTTATAAAGCGATTGGAAGATGCAGGTTTAGAAATTGTGCGAATGGAAATGATCAAAAATATTGAGGAGATAGTTCACAATCACAACACCTTGATAGCGGCTGAATTAGCAATTGTGCACAGATATTGGTTTGATAAATATTCGCATCTGTATAATCCGAAAACTGTTGAGTTGATATTGAAAGGACGAAGTATAAAAGAGAATGAATTAGAAGATTGTAAAAACAATTGCGCTCGTTTTCGTTCAGAATTGATTGGGATAATGGATGATAACAAAATAACAGCATTTATAACACCTTCGACAGTTGGTTATGCACCGTATGGATTGGATTCGACAGGTGATCCGATTATGAATTTACCCTGGACGTTTGCAGGATTGCCCGCGATAAGTTTACCTATTGGAAAGTTTGCAAACCGACTCCCATTCGGTTTGCAGGTTGTAGGAAATTATTGGAAAGATGAAGATCTATTGAAAATTTCATCTGTTATTTAAACTAAGAAATAAGTTATTTATAAATCTCGTGAGTGCCTATATTAATGAAATCAACAGTTTCCTTATCACTGAAAGAAAACATAATTCGATATTGCCCGACTACCCTGAATTCCCAATATTATTTATACTTACCATGAAGTTTATGAGTCTCAAGGCGTTGGTCGAACGGATTGGCTCGAAAGAGAAGTTCTCGTTCGTTGGCTTTTATCTTTACTGTCAGAGGTAATTTTTTGTAAGCCTTTTTGAATTTCGATGAAACCCGAATTATCATCTTACTCTAAATCTGACAGTGAAGATATCACTTTTAATTTCCCTTGCTGCTTTTCTTTTTTATAGATATTTATAGCTTCGTCGGTATCGGTTTCTTCACCCCGTAGTTGTTTTATTTTTTTTTCAAATGCCAACAACGCTTCATATTTTTTACGAGGAAGTATCACCAAATCATCTTCTTTGATGTATTTCTTGGGAATCGTTATAGGTGTCATATATATTTCCTTACATTTACATACAAAAGTTACTACATTGGTCTGAAAATAGCAACTTCAATACAAAGTATATTTTTTGCAATTCATAAATAAAACAATTATCTTGAACGCGAAATAATTGAATTACTAAACTACGATTAGTCGTAGACTAACCAAATTTTTTCCCTTATGAAAAGAAAAATTTTTACAGCAGTAGCTGGTAATATTGGATCGGGCAAATCGTCGTTAACACGACTTCTTGCCAAAGAGTACGGCTGGGATGCCTATTATGAATCGGTTGATGACAATCCATATTTAAGCGATTTTTATAGCGATATGGGGCGTTGGTCGTTTAATCTACAAGTATATTTTTTATCAAAGCGTTTCCGCGACCATAAATCCATCGTTGAAGGGGATAGGTCGGTGATACAGGATAGATCGATTTACGAAGATGCTGAGATATTTGCAAAAAATCTAAATAAAATAGGGAAGATGGACGACCGCGATTACAAAAATTACATCGAGCTTTATAAAGTTATGATGGAATACCTTCAGCCACCCGGCTTGTTAATTTACCTTGAAGCGAAGATTGATACACTTATAAAGCAAATCGCAAAACGGGGACGCGAATACGAACAGAGTATTCCTCGTTCATATTTAGAACAATTAGATGAGAACTACAAAGAATGGATCGATAACTACAAGCTCGGTCCCCTGCTTGTTATCCCCTCCGACGAAGTAGATTTTGTGCACGAGAAGGGCGACTTCAACCGTGTGCTGATGTTAATACAAGCGAAGTTAATGGAGATTGGTTATAACGGTTAGTTGGGGTTGGCTCTTGAACATTACCATTGTTCAACTGTTATTCCCTCTATTGCATTGAAATGTTCATCGCGGGTTACTACTACGAGGCTATATTGTACACATAATGCAGCAATCCAAAGATCGTTTTCTGGGATTAGCTTACCTTTCAGTCGTAATGTATTTTTTATATGACCGTAATGTTGAGCTGTAAGAGTATCGCAAGCTACGATTGTATTTTGTTGTGCAAACTCCTTAATGCGTGAAATGTTTTCTTCAACTTTAATAGACTTGTAAGCTCCGTAGTATAGTTCGCCTAATACAATACTTGGTATGAAAACTTGTTCTATTTGTTTTAATCGTTGTTGAACACTTTGATTATTAGCAAATAGTTCTATCACGATGTTGGTGTCCAGGAGGATCTTACCATTCATTGGCAATCACTTTCTCGCACCCTTCTTCGATTGCTTGTTGCATTAATTCTAATTCATCGAGTGGGATTTTTCCGGCGAAAGATAGTAACGACTTTCCCGATACACCTGTTTGTTTTTTTTGAGCGAGTGTACGGACAAACTCTAACACTTGCTTTTGCTGTTCAACGGACATTTGCAGTAATTGGTTCTCTATTTCTTTTGGAATCACATTAGTGTCCATGGCACCAATCCTTTTTATTTGTTAAACTGGTTTAATATACTGATTCTTAAAATAAATGCCAAATAACGTCTGCAACAAAAATGCCGTCCCGCCTGTCACTATGATAAATTAATTATTTTATGTGGTGAGCGGGATGATTCTCAACAAGTCTATCGACTCCGTCATCTGATCAAAACAAGTTTCTTTGTTTCTGTAAAAGTATCAGCCTGCAAACGATACAAGTAAACACCGCTTGAAATGGTGGAGGCGTTAAACTCAACATCGTATCTTCCCGCTTCTCGTTTTTCGTTTATTAGTGTTGCTATTTCTTGTCCCAGCATATTGTATACTTTAACTGTAACGTGCGATTCTTTTGGAAGCGCAAAGTGAATTGTTGTGATGGGATTGAAGGGATTTGGGTAATTTTGATGTAACTCAAATAGACTCGGCACTAATGATATGGGTTTAACTTCTGTAGAAATTTTGGAATATTTAATTATAAAAACTTCACTGGTATGAAAAATAAAATCTAATGATGACCCTGTTATAAAAACATTGCCATTATTAACTGTTACAACTCCAACAGGCATATCATAGTTTTTGTTACTACTCTGGTATTGAGCCATCCACATCCTTTTGCCATCCTGATTATATTTTATCGTCATAGCATCACTACCCCCCCCGTGCCGATAACGGTATCCTGTCATATAGACATTGTTATTCCCGTCGAGTGTGAATGCCGTGGCGTAGTCATTACCTTCTCTTAGAGAATCAAAATCAGAAATCCAAAGTTCATTACCGGCGGTGTCATATCTGATAACGATATACTGATCTCCAAATTCATCATCACTCACAGAACCGGCAACAAAGAGATCGCCATCTCTACTTAATTGCAATCCCACTGGAGCCTCACTAAATCGCCGATTTGCGGCATCAGTCTTGGCTATCCAATGATTTGTTCCATTATTATGATATTTTAGAGTTGCAAAAACTGAACCCGTCGAATCAGAACTATATCCAGTCACAAATACGTTAAGTTGCTCATCAATAGCTAATCCGTTAATATAATTATATCCCATTCCTGTACCATGATACGTTGTAGCCCATTGTAAGGCGCCATCGCTTTTAAACTTAATTGTCAAATAATCTCCTCTTCCACCAAATATAATATATTTTGTTCCTCCCACATATACATTACCAGAGGAATCAGTTAATAGAACATTGGGAACATTTCCAGTATTATCCTCCCCTGCATAATAGGATATCCATTTTTCGTTACCTTGGTGATCATACTTTATTACCACAAGGGTATAATGTTCAATATTGTTCATGATATATCCGGCAATATAAACATTTCCATTGTTATCTAAACAAAGTGTTTGTGGAATGTTATTTGAATTTTGCGTTGTACTAGAATATTTTTGATCCCATTCAAGAACACCGTCAGGATTGTATTTAAGTATCAAGATGTCTGTATGTGAAGATGTATCACTTCGCAGTTTCCCTAACACATAGGTATTTCCTTGTTCGTTTGTCACGGATTTCACCGCTTCTCCGCCGTACTGTCGAGACCAGAGTAATTGTCCTTTTGTATTGTATTTAATAACCGAAATCTGATCACGCTGAAATGTCATTGTATTTGCAACAACATAAATGTTCTCAAAAGAATCTTTTGTTATTCCAACTGCACGATTATAACCAAACCAGGTGCCATTTAATTGTACATCTGCTATTTTATCCCCCTGGAGACTAAGCTTAATTACCTTTATATCCCAACTCGTACTTTTATCATTCTTGTTTCCTGCAATATGTATTTTATCAGTGGGATCTGTCTCAAGCATTAATAATTCCGATTCATCTACCAAATTACTAGATAGTAAGGCACCAGCTTTCGAATATTTTAATAAATATGTTGAGCTAACAGGATAATATTCTGCATGAGTCATTAATACATAAATTGTGGAATCACTAAGTTTTATAGAACGACCAATGTTTTGACGAAATCCTGTATCAGGATATGTTGATTGCCACAGAAGCGTTCCTGACTTATCATACTTCACTACATAGCAATCTACAGTCAAATCCAAACTTCTGGCGAAATACCCTGTAATATAAATATTTCTACTGTCATCTATAGCCATATTGAAAGGATAAGTACCCAAACTCGAAGGAGGACTGTATAGGCGGGTCCATAAAAGGTCTCCATCAGAATCGTATTTAATTGTTGCACAATCGTATGCTGGATAGGATGACCCTTGATAACTCTCTCCTGTTATAATTATATTTCCACGTGCATCAACCTGCATGCCTCTCACAATATCCATATTACTTCCGGGACCATTATAATATTGCATCCATTGTTGCACACCATTACTGTCGTATTTCATCACTAGGAAGTCATCTACAGCTAATGGGTCATAGGTGGTGCCTGCTAAATACACATTCCCTTGAATATCCACATGAATAAACGATGCAACAGCGCACCACTGGCGATGTCCGGGGAACAAAATGTCACGGCGTAAATTGCCATTTTCATCCAACTTGAGCAATAACGCACCAGATCCATTGTTTTGAAAGCCTATTACCCGTCTTGTACCTGCGACATAAATATTTCCCAAACGATCACCAGTAATTACATTTGGAAAATCATATGAACCGTTATTTTCCCCGTAACTTTTTACCCACAATTGATTCCCATTGTTATCATATTTAATTACAATGATATCTGATTGATGTTTTTCCTTACTACTAAAACCAACTACATAGACATTCTTTTCCGAATCAAGATACAGATCAGTGGCTGCTTCAATTGCATTTACAGGACTATGATAAAAAGCCGACCATGCGATTGAATTTGCTGAATCTATCTTACAGGTTAAAAAACATTTTCCAAGGT
>CAMTVZ010000072.1:0-8824 GCA_947085285.1 uncultured Ignavibacteriota bacterium | reverse complement strand
GAGTTCAGACGTGTGCTCTTCCGATCTTTTTAAAATCTTCAATTGTAATTGTAGGTTTAAACTCTATCACTTGGGTATTGGAAGACTTGCTGGGAACGCTTAATTTATCTAATTCTTTTTGTATAATTTCGTCTTCAATTTTGGTAAAGAGAATTTCTGGTATTCCTAATTTCGAACCCGGTTTTAATATTAATTCGGCAGCATCATCCCAACTCGAGTGTTGGGTGTCATCTGGAAAATTAAATAATGAATGAATCCGTTGCGCCACATTAGGTATAACCGGTTGGAATAAAATTGAGAGTGTTCGAACTGCTTGAAGGCTAATGTTGATTGTTGTAGAACATCTTTCAGGATTGTTCTTAATCGTTGCCCAGGGTTGGCTATCGTTAAAGTATTTATTTGCCGAACGAGCGAGGTTCATAGTTTCGAGTACCGCATCACGAAATTTGTAATGTTCAATTAAATTGCCTACCGTCTTGGGTTTGCTCGAAAGTTCATTCAGGAAAGTTTTATCCAAATCCGATAGTTCACTCAATTTAGGAACAACACCACGGAAATTTTTATGAACAAAAGTAAATGTACGATTTACAAAATTACCTAATATATCGGCTAACTCGTTGTTGTGTTTAGCTTGAAAATCTTTCCAATAAAAATCGGCATCACGCGATTCGGGCATATTAACTGCAAGAGCATATCGGAGCGAATCGGCAGGATATTTTTCTAAGAACTCATCAACATCGACACCCCAACTGCGGCTTTTCGAAAATTTTTGTCCCTCCAAATTCAAGAACTCATTAGCTGGTACATTCGTAGGAAGTACAAATTTAGTATCACTATTATCGTTCCATGCCATCAACATTGCCGGAAAAACAATACAGTGGAACACAACATTATCTTTTCCGATGAAAGCCACATACTTTGTATCGTCTTGTGTCCAAAAATCTTTCCACTTCTCGTTATTGTTTTTTTGCGACCACTCTTTAGTGCTCGAAATATAACCTAACACAGCATCGAACCAAACATACAAGACCTTATCCTTGTACCCATCAAGAGGGACTTGGACCCCCCATTGCAAATCGCGTGTAACTGCTCGATCTTGGAGACCATCATTGAACCAGGATTGACAGTATTTAATAACATTATCGCGCCAACCATCTTCTTTATTTTTGTTATCAATATAATTTTTGAGGCGTTGTTGATAAGCGCCGAGTGGAAAATACCAGTGGGATGTTTCACGTACTATCGGTCGGTCGCCGCTAATTTTACTTTTCGGTTCAATCAAATCGGTCGGGTTTAAAAATGTACCACATTTTTCACACTGATCGCCACGAGCATCGGGAGCTTTACAAGTTGGGCAAATTCCTTCTACATATCTATCAGGTAAAAACATTTTGGCTTTTTGGTCGTAAAGCTGTTTTTCGATTTTTTCTTTTAATATCCCAGCTCTATACAACTTTAGAAAAAATTCCTGTGCGGTAGAATGATGAAGAGGAAGTGAGGTTCGCGAATAATTATCAAAACTCATCCCAAACTTTTCAAAAGCTATTTTATTCAGCTCGTGGTATCTATCAACGATTGCCTGCGGAGTGGTTTTCTCGTTTTCGGCAGTGATTGTGATAGGAACGCCGTGTTCATCCGAGCCGCAAATAAAGAGGACGTTACGTTTTTTTAACCTTTGATAACGGGCATAAATATCGGCTGGCAAATAAGCACCGGCTAAATGCCCCAAATGTATTTTACCGTTTGCGTATGGTAACGCTGCGGTAATTAAAATTCTTTTATACTCTTTCTTCATTTGTTTTATTGTTCAAATACCAAACAGCATTTCAGTCTGCCACATTGTCCCGAAAGTTTTAGCGGATTATATACCAATCCTTGTTGAGCAACGTGTTGAGCAGAAATTCGTTCAAAGTTGTTTAACCAAATTGTGCAACAAATTTGTCGGCCGCAGATACCTATTCCGCCAACTCTTTTAGTTTCATCTCGCACGCCAATTTGTCGCATCTCGATGCGTGTGTGGTAAAGCGAAGCCAAGTCTTTCACTAATTCACGAAAATCTATTCTGTGTTCGGCTGTGTAGTAAAAAGTTATCCGGTTCAAATCGTATTGATATTCAACATCAACCAGATGCATCGATAACTGATGCTTTGATATTTTTTCGAGGGCTACGGAAAAAGTTTCTTCCTCCTTCATTCGATTCTCTTGAAGCTGGTACAAGTCGCCCTCGTTTGCTAATCTGATAATCTTTTTTAACTCACTGCAGTTTACCTTTTTCGACTGCATTTTTAGGAGGGCGAGATTCTCAGTAGATACAACCATCCCAAGGTCGCAACCTTTATCAGCTTCAACAATAACATAACTATTAAGCTGAATACTTAATTCGCTCGGTACACAATAAAAGTCGCATCTGTTTGCTTTAAATTTTACTAGTGCAAAACTAGTTTCAGAGTCAACGTTTTGTTGTTCTTCTTTAAGGCAGAGGTTGCACCGACCATTTCCGTTTTGAGGATGAAATTCATCAGAAAAATTGTTTCCTTCTGAATTTGTCTCATCGTTTTGTGGCTGACACTTATGCTGATGCACTAATAGAACCTTATTTTTTAGCTAAAATAATTTGTCTAATTTTTATAACCATTACTGTAATAACTAATTGAATATATACATTTTTTTTGAGAAGTAAAAGTGCTCTTTCAATCTCTAGAAAAACAGCATTAATATCGAAATTTTTATAGATTGAGTTAAATTTTTCGAGACGAGTTCTTAGGTCAACGTTTAAAACTTGGTCGCTCCCCGTCGAAATTGTAAGAACATCACGAAACCAAACTTGCAGTAGCAAAAGCAACTGTTCGATTTCAGACCGATCGTTTTCTTTTGTGATTTTTTCGATTTCATCTGAAATCTTTAGTGTATTTTGAGTAAGAATAACCGCCAAAAGATCCACAAGTTGATTCCGTTTTGTTTTAAAATCGGTTAGCATTAATTTTAATGCTTGCGAATAACTTCCATTTGATAGGCGTGAAATAATTTTGCTCTGCTGTTCATCTAAGTTTTGGCGACTTTGAAGTGCGGCAGTTATTTCGTCCTCACTTAAATCTTCGAAACGAATTAATTGGCATCGTGAAATAATTGTGGGGAGGAGTGCATCTTTATTCGATGTTGTAAGTATCAATACCGTATCGCCCATAGGTTCTTCAAGTGTTTTTAATAACGCATTAGACGATTGTTCGTTCATTTTATCTGCATCGAAGATAATAATCACTTTCCTACCATGTGATAAAACACTGAGTGCCGATTTTTTTCTAATTTCCCTGATGCTTGTAATTTTTATGAAATTAGCCCGTTCGATTGATATTTTGTGATAAGGGTTATTAGCTTTTGCGGCTAACTCGGAATAAATTTGTGAAAGCTCGTCCGAGGTTAATTTATCAAATGGTGAATCATCCGACGATTCGTTTTTACCTACTGGGAGTGGAAAAACGAGATGAATATTTGGATGTTGGAGGATATCTACTTTATGGCAATCGGGGCAAGAGTCGCACGAATCGGTTATTCCATTTTTACAATTCAAGATTTTTGCGATTTGAATAGCAGCCGCATCTTTGCCAACTCCCTCGCCACCGTATAGAAGCAAGGAATGTGGCAAACGATTTTGTTCGAGATGCTTTTGAATTATTCTCTTAGCTCGATTTTGCCCTATGACTATATCCCAACTCATATTTTAGAATGCATGTCCAATTCCGAAATTTAAAACCCCGTTATTCAGAATTTCATTAAAAAATTTTTTCTGATAAAACCACTTTTTCCCTTCAACTTCCATTGGGTCGTAAACTCTAATACCAAAATCGAACCTCACAGGTCCAACAAAAGTATCGTATCTGATACCTACGCCAGAGGCAATAGCGATATCTTTAATGTTTATATCTTTAAAACTATTCCATAGGTTACCGTAATCTAAAAAGTAAACTCCCCAAAGGTTTTCTAGATTTAAAATCCATAATTTTCCAAATCCACGCATATGGTTAATGCGTAGTTCGGTGTTCCCTTCAAAGAGGAAATTTCCACCTAATGGTATTTCGTGTTGCGGCATCGAACCGAGCTCACGATTTTTCCACCCACGCACACTTCCACTCCCTCCTGCAAAGAATCGTCTATTTAATGGTATTGATATATTTGGATTCTTTTTGCTATCACCATATTTATCCTGGTAGCCTGCTTTCAGTTTTACGGCTAAAATATTAAATTTTGTCCGTGATATATCTTTATACCATCTTCCGAAAAGAGTTGCCTTGTAGTATTGAGTAAAAGGGAGTGCTTTTTGAATGGATTTAAAAATATTTTGAAGAATTCCCGACTCCTCAACTGATGCGGCGTGAAAAAAACCTTCTGTCGGCGAAAATAGATCGTTAGTTTTATCCCTCTGTAAAGTAAAACTTAAAATAGAATTGAACTGAGGCTGCTCCTCTTGCTTCAATCGAGTAATACTCAATCCCGTTTTAATTGTATCTTCTAACCAATTTACATCCGAGCGTTCTAAAATCCATTCCATAAACCCAGTTGTATAAGTGGCAAATTGATTAATCAATCCAATTTTATTTCTAATTATCGTAACAAAGAAGAAGTTTTTTTTATCAGCGATTAACGATAATGTCCAGTTTCCGTTTAGTGTACGCGTAAAAAGGTAGGGTTGGATTATTTGAAAATTCAAGTCCATTTTACCCTGAACCGAATTATCTTTCAAGCCGTATTTACTGAAAACTCTTTCAAAATTCCACTCCTGCACCGATTGCGTATTGAAACGTAGCCGTAAATTAAAGTTCCGGGCGTCGCCCAGAAAATTTCGATTTGTATAGCCGAGACCTAACCCCAGATTAAAGACGTTATCTTCGTCAGAGAGGATAATTTCGGGAGCGATTTCGTGCTTATCTCTTGGCTTTACACGAACACTAATTGGGAGAAAATCGTCATTCGATGCTGAGGCAATTTCTGGGATCTCAATTCTGGCTGTTTCAAACAAGCCTAACCGGTTCAAATTTCTTTCGGATGATATTACTTTGTTTTTACTTATTAACTCACCTGACTTAAAATCTAAATGCTTTGTGATAATTTTATTTGTGATATCCTTACGGGGGGGTTCAACAAAAATACTTAAATCACCAAATTTATACTTTTTACCTGGACGTATAGCGTAGATAATTTTAAAATTGTTAGTCGAGAAATATCTGATTGCTGTCGAACTTTCGGGGAGTATAGTAACAAGAGGATATCCATTGTTCGAAATAATATCGATTATCCTTGTGGCTTCCTCGTCGATTTTCAATTTTTCGTAAGGAGAGCCAGCTTTGATTTTAGGCTCAAGAAAAATTGCATTGTGTAGAACTTGGTCAATATTTTCAATACCTCGGTATTCTACTGTATCGATATACGATCTCTCATTTTCTTCAATCTTCAAATTAATTTTTATTGCAGTAGTGTCGGCATTGTATGAATAGGTTGGGAGGATGTTAATATTAAAAAATCCGTAATCGTGATATAGTTGTTTCAAACGTTCTATATCAGAATAAAAAGTAGCCTCATCAAAATATTCTGTTTGTCTTCCAAATTTTTCGCCAAATATATTAAACAAAATTTTTGAAAAAACGCCTGGCGATATTTTTGTAACAAAAGATTCTAAAATAGTATTATCATCAAAATACTTATTCCCCGATAATTCAATATTTTTTAATTCGAGAGGTTTCTCAGATTTTAAATCTTTCGACAGTAATTGAGTGGAAGAGAGAAAAAGTATAGCGATAAAAAAAATATGAATCATGAAATATTTTATAAAAGATATCAATTCGTTTCAAATTATAAAAAAACCCATCCGGTTAAACAGATGGGTTTTTTATGCAAATGTTTAGAAATATATTATTAATATTCAAATCTAAAGTTCATTTTCATCTTCATAGAAAAAATCTTGATCCGACGGATAGTCGACCCATATATCTTCCATACTTTCGTATGGTTCGTCGGAATCCTCAAGTTCTTGAAGATTTTCAATAACTTCGATAGGTGCACCAATTCGGTTTGCATAATCGATTAATTCTTCCTTTGTAGCTGGCCAAGGTGCATCATCTAAATGTGAAGCAAGTTCCAAAGTCCAGATCATAAAATAATTCTCCTTCTTAAAATTTTAACGCTTTGAAATATTTTTGATATATTCAGTCGCAGATAGATCGTCTAAAAAATAATCTACAGGATTTTGTTTGACACCCTTGTAGTGGACTTCGTAATGTAAGTGTGGTCCACTAACTAAACCGGTTCTTCCACTTTTTGCAATCAAATCGCCACGTTTTACTTTTGCACCCGAGCGAACAAGTACTTTCGACAAGTGAGCATAAAGAGTTTGGTAACCGAAGCCGTGATTGATAACTACCACGATACCATAACCGCCACCGCTCCGACCAGCAAATTCGACTGTACCGTCGCCGGTTGCATAAACAGGTGTACCAACGTCGTTGATGATATCTAATCCTTCGTGCTTACGGAAAAAACCAAGAACAGGATGCATTCGTTTTCCGAAGCCACTAGGCGAATAATATCCTTCCATTGGCTTCAACACCGGAAGAGCTGCAAAAAGTTTCTTATTGTAATTGTACTTTTGAAGAATCTTTTCATAACTATCGCTCTGCTGATTTATCTCTCTGTTCAGTTTGTCTACTATGTCGTTTATCTGATTGAGTGCATTTTCACTATTGTTCAAAATTTGTTTAGAATCGAAATTTAAAATACTTCCACCAACGCCAACTTTTAATTCGTCCTTATCCAACCTAGGCAAATCGACCAGCAATCTTAGATAATCGCCTTGAGCATTAATTTTGTCGATATCGTTTTTAAATTCTTCAAATCGTTTTGTTAAAGATGATATCTGGGATTTTAAAACTTTATTTTCATCTACTATTTTATTAATTCGATCATAACCGAGATTTAAGAAATCGTAAATTAAATAATTTCCACTAATGATTATACCTACAATTAGTATAACACTCGAAAGTATTGTAACTATGGTTTTTAAACCAAAGTGCTTTACTTCTTTATAGATAAGGTCCTTTTCGGAGTAATAGTAATATTTACGTTTTCTAAAAATCAATATAAATTGCGTTTTATTTTAGTTAATTTAATTTTTCAATAAAAAACTTTTCAATAAAAGTCGATAAAACAAGCCGTTTTAAAAGAATTTTATAATACTTTTGTGCTAATTATATATAAAAAAAAATCATTTGTCAAGAGAAATTTCAATTTTTTGGAATTTTTATTCAAAATCGTGTTCAAAGTAATTTATTGCCCTATCGCCTATTCGTTTGGTTTTTTCATCAATTACTGCCTCAAGGCGTTTAGCAAATTCTTTAGCTGCGTCGTAACCATAATGTTTTAGCAAGTAATTTAAAGCTATTACTTCACAAATTACGGTTACATTTTTTCCAGGGAATATAGGTAATTTAACATGCAGTAATTCGACTCCTATGATTTCAATACCTTCGGTATCTAAACCTGTGCGTGTATAGTCCTCGTTAGGATCCCAATCAGTAAGTTCGATAACGACTTCAACTCTTTTTTGAAATCGAATAGCTCTGATTCCAAACATCGCCCGAACATCAATCAAACCGAGTCCACGTATTTCCATGAAATGTTTTACGATATTTGAACCGGCGCCCATCAGAATTCCTTCGCCTTTACGTGTGATCATAACTACATCGTCGGCAACAAGCCGATGTCCCCTTTCTACTAAATCGAGAGCAATCTCGCTTTTGCCAATGCCTGATCGCCCCATTAGAAGAACACCGATTCCATAAACATCAACGAACGAACCATGAACTGCTGCTTGTACCGAAAATTGGTCGTCCAAAAAATCGCTTAAGAAATATATGAATTTTGTCGTCTCCAATGATGTTTGCATTACAGCAATCTTTTTCTCCGTTGCCAATTGCACAAGTTCATCCCCTATTACGTTGTTGCTTGTTACTACAATACAAGGGATATCAAATTCGATTATTCTTTTGAACGATTTGATTCGATCTTCAAGCGATAGATGATTTAGGTATTTTATTTCGGTATTCCCAAAAATTTGCACTCTGTTGAAAGAGAACAAATCGACATATCCAGCTAAAGGTAAGCCTGGACGATGGAAATTTTTATCGATTATTTCTTTATCAAATCCAGTTTCACCGTTGAGCGGTTTCAAAGCAAGCCTCTCTTTGTTCGACTCGTACAAAAAGCCAACAGTGATACTTTTTTTTCGGGTTTCTTTAACATCTAATTTTTTCATATCAGAATTTCTCTCTGAATTCCCTAACCTGCTTTTTATTTTTTTCGCGTACTTTAGATTTAATTTTTGAAAGCTGTCGTTCTAATTTCAGTACAGCTTGATCAATCGATTTATAAAAGTTTTCCGATTTTTCGGTTGCAACAATATCGTGTTTGTATAGGTGCAAACTCATATCGACAATTTTTATATTATTATCTGGACCCTCTTGGCTGAAAGTTGCATTACAACGAAGAATCCCATCGAAATGATTACTGAGTTTATTTATTTCTTTGATTGCATGTTCTTTCACATTTGAATGTAGCCGTATTTTACGTGCAGTAATGTGTATGTCCATATGTTTTCCTTTCTTTTTGTTTACGATTTTGGATGTGCTTGATCGTATATACTCTTTAACCGATCAATAGTTACATGTGTATATATTTGAGTAGTTGATAAACTTTCATGCCCTAATAATTCTTTTACCGCCTTTAGGTCGGCTCCGCGATTCAATAAATGTGTTGCAAAAGTGTGCCGAAGTACGTG
>CAMTVZ010000071.1:0-2688 GCA_947085285.1 uncultured Ignavibacteriota bacterium | reverse complement strand
TTGTTTATAATTTAGGTTCAATTGCTAAAAAACATAAGTTCAGACTCAAGGTTGAAGTACCTGCTGATTCACCAAATATTCCTTCGGTTGAATCAGTTTGGCGAACAGCCGATTGGCACGAACGCGAAGCATTCGATTTGTTTGGAATTGTTTTTACTGACCATCCCGATTTACGCAGAATACTTTTGCCAGAAGATTGGGAAGGACATTCGTTACGGAAAGATTATCAGGTTCAAGAATTTTATCACGGTATGAAGGTACCATATTGATATGGCAGAATTGATTCAAACTCAAGATAGAAAACTCCGCACCGAAGAAATGGTTATTCAGATGGGACCCCAGCACCCATCTACTCACGGTGTGCTACGATTAGAAGTTACCGTCGAAGGCGAAATAGTTACGCACGTAAAGCCCTACATCGGATACCTGCACAGGTGTTTTGAAAAACATGCTGAACAGATGAGCAACTATTCGCAAGTAATTCCTTACGTTGATCGGATGGACTATGTTGCTGCAATGTCGATGGAATGGAGTTACGTTTTGGGAATGGAACGAATGTTAGGTATTCAAGTCCCTGAGCGTGTCGAATACATTCGCGTTATTATGGCTGAACTTCAGAGGATAGCTTCGCATATAATTGCTATCGGCACCTTCGGGCTCGATTTAGGCGCATTTACGCCTTTCCTGTTTTTACTGCGCGACCGTGAAATGATTTTAGATATTTTCGAACGCACTTGTGGTGCTCGTTTATTATATAACTATTTTTGGATAGGCGGACTTTCGCACGACGTCCCTCTCGATTTTGTAGATAGAACTCGACAATTTTGCAATAAATTTAAAAAAACAATTGTAGAAGTAAATAATTTACTTTCGTACAACGAAATTTTTGTCAAACGAACTGCAAACGTCGGCATTTTACCGGCTGAGGTTGCCATTAATTATGCTTCATCGGGACCTGTGCTGCGTGGTTCAGGTGTAGATTGGGATTTACGGCGCGACGATCCTTACAGCATCTATAACCGTTTCGATTGGCAACCACAAATCGGAAAGGGCGAACGAGGAACTGTTGGCGATTGCTGGGACCGATACATAGTCCGTTGCCGCGAAATGGAACAAAGTATAAAAATAATTGAGCAGGCCCTTGACCAATTACCCGATGGCGATGTTCAATCGGCAATTCCCAAACGAATTCGTCCGAACGCAGGCGAAATTTATGTTCGCACCGAAGCTCCACGTGGCGAATTAGGTTTCTATATTGTTAGCGATGGAAGCGCTGCCCCTTATCGCGTTAAAGGCAGATCGTCCTCTTTTGTGAACCTATCCGTTTTACCCGAAATTACCCGCGGCTATATGGTTGCCGACCTTATTGCAATTTTAGGCAGCATTGATATCGTATTAGGTGAAATTGATAGATAAAAAAATAATGAAAAAGAATAATATAGAAATAAATTTAAAATCAGAAATCCAAAGTCCCTGCCCGAACGACCGTTCCGTCGGGCGGGCGAAATTCGAAATCTAAAAGATGGATAAATTTTTAACCGACATATTAGGAAGCGAAATATTTGCTTACATTATTATCGCTATATTACCTCTTGCTTTTATCGTTCCTTATGCATTGTTTGCTGTATGGCTTGAGCGAAAAGTATCAGCATTTATGCAAGATCGATTAGGTCCGATGTACACAGGCCGCTGGCACGGTTGGGCACAGACCATTGCCGATATCCTCAAACTTATTCAAAAGGAGGATATTGTTCCTGCGGCAGCCGATAAAAAACTTCACTTGATAGCCCCATTTTTGGTGTTTATTGGTTCGTATGCCGCTTTCGCAGCAATACCGTTTAGTAGCGAATTTATCGGTAGCAATCTAAATTTGGGTATCTTCTTTATTATTGCAGTATCATCTCTAGTTGTTGTTGGCTTGTTGATGGCAGGCTGGGCTTCGAATAATAAATGGTCCCTCTTGGGTGCTATGCGTGTGGCTGCTCAAATTGTCAGCTACGAAATCCCAACCGCCCTTTCGTTGCTTGCCGTAGTTATGATTGCCGGAACTTTAAATCTTCAAGAAATTAATCACTTGCAAAGTGGTTGGTTCTGGAATTGGTTTATATTTGCAAAGTTTCCGTTCGTTTTCATCGCATTTTTAATTTACTTCGTTGCATCGCTTGCCGAAGTCAACCGTACTCCTTTCGATATTCCGGAAGCTGAATCGGAACTCGTAGCCGGTTACCACACCGAATACACCGGGATGAAATTTGCAATGTTCTTTTTAGCTGAGTATGCGAATATGTTTGCAGTATCGGCAATTGCAGCGACAGTTTTTCTTGGTGGCTGGAACAGTCCCTTCGGTAATTTTATGAGCGGTCCAATCTGGGGGGTGTTCTGGTTTGTTACAAAAGGTATGTTCTTTATCGTTATTCAGATGTGGCTCAGATGGACTTTGCCTCGTACACGCGTCGATCAGTTGATGTTTACCTCGTGGAAAGTGCTAACTCCCTGGGCATTTGTTTGTATTTTTGGAATAGGACTATGGATGATGTTACAATAAAAAAAACAAGAATATCAATTATATACAGCAAGTTATAAAAAAATCTAAATTCTTAATTCGATTGTTCATTATTCTATATTGAAAAGATGAATTCAGAATATCGAACATATGAAAAAAGAATTACGAACGAAATCGAACATTTG
>CAMTVZ010000070.1:0-2678 GCA_947085285.1 uncultured Ignavibacteriota bacterium | reverse complement strand
TATGTTTAACAAATTGAAAGTGTAAAGTCAAATTATAAGAAAATTAACTTGTGCAGAGTTATACTGCCAAAGTCCTATGCAGGACATATAACAGATACAAAAGGCAGAGGCGATGAAAAATAACTGAAAACACAACTCATCGCCTCAAAGCCGATGCAAGCTCTAAATCAGCTTGCATTGGTAATTTAACAAAAAAATTATCAACAAAAAAGGAAAAAAACGTTATGAAAAAGAAATTAAACACATTTACACTTTCGTTTATAATTACAATACTGATGATTATAAACGTACCAAATTTAATAGGACAATGGCACAACTTAGGCGGACCGCAAGTTGCCAAAGATGTTAGAGATATTAGTGCCGGATACCAAAACGGCACATTTACAATATATGCTGCCGACAAAATTGTGTTGTCAAAATCTACTAATCTGGGAAATACCTGGTGGCCACCTGACACGACAATGCGTTCACCGCTTCTTGTAGCTTGCAGACCGGATAGTAGCAATACTGTACTCGTGGCAAAAGGAAGGCATGTGTATTTAAGTACAGATGGTGGCTCTAACTTCTTAAGTGCACCGCGTATTTCAGATGTTGATGCTCTTCGTTTACTGTATTCCCGCTCCAGCGGCGACACATTAGCCTGGGTTGGGACGAAGCACAAAAAAAATACAAACGAATCGAGTTTACGTAGATCACTCAATGGTGGTATTGAATTCCGCGAGATAGATTATTTTCGCGGTTCGAATGTTAAGACCGATGTAACGGATGTTTGGACAGTGCCAGGTAATCCGAATACTGTTTGGGTAGGGGGTGCAAAACCGTCAGGTGTAACTGGTGGGGTAAGTGGTTTGTGGAGAAGTACAGACCGAGGTAATAGCGATTGGGGTAGAGGAAATTTAATAATTCATCCTCAATCAGGTAAAAAGCGTCTAACTGGAAACATTACTGCTGTCGGAACAAATAATAATGGAAGTAAAATATTTATTGGAACTTCATACGGCACAGTTGCTGAATATCGAATTTTATCAACTACTAATGATTCAATAGTAACAATTGCAAAAAGTCTCGATCACATAAACAAAATTGCAGTAACAAATACAAAACTTTTTGTAGCAACTCCGAAGGGACTTTACCAAGGTTCCCACAATTCAATCACAAAAGATACATTTATCGAAGGTGAAGCACTATCATTAGATATAGTAGATAGAGATCCAACAAATCCAGATACAATAATTGTTGGAACAAACGATTATGTTTACATAAGCACTAATGGCGGTGAAACTTGGAATCCTACTAATCCTAAAACAACTACAATACTGGATGCACAAAAAGTTGTGAAAGTGGGTAATGTTCTATTAACAAGAGTTCTTAAAGGTAAGTATGATGTTATCTATCGCTATGCTGCTGGTAGTTGGAGCGCTGTTAATATGAGTTTTGCAAATCATAAATTTAAGAAAGGTATAAAAAAAGGTGACGGGTTCTTTGTAACACCGACAAATCGTGTTTATACATTTGGAAAGGTTGATGATGCAAAAGATTTCCCTTTACTGGCATACTCTAATGATTTAGGGCAGACCTGGACTCGAGTGAATCTACCAAATTCAAGTGGTATTATTTATGGAATGGTGTCCTGGAAAGATTCATTGTTTGCTTACGGCGATAATATCATTATTGGTACAACAAAAACCAATCTAATCAAGAGTATTGATGGTATAAACTGGTTCGCTGCTAAAAAAATTGGCATAGGAACAACACTGCCTACCATTTATTCGTTTGAAGTGAAAGATAATGCAACAGCTTTTGCCGGGACATCAGATTACTTTTACAAAACCTTTACTGGTGGAACTACATGGTTAGAGGACAGAAATGCGACAAATGTTAAGAAGAAAATTTTGGATCTTGAATTTAGGGCACCTTACATTTACTGTGCAACTCCACAGGGATTTTTCCGGTACGATTTTATTTACCTACCAATTTTTAGAGCAGGAAGTTATAAACAGGTAATGGTTTATAATAATGATTTATATGTACTGCGAGAACGAAGTTCAGCGAAACCCGATACGATCTTTAAAGTAACTACGAGTTCAACTTGGACTTGGGATACGGTTGCAATCAACAGGTCGGCTTATGATATACGAAGATTCACAATAGCAAACGATAGTATATATGTTGCTACTGATAATGGTGTGTTTGCCAGACGTTTATCAGGTCAAGATACGGCAGCATCAAATGTATCGCCGCCTGTAGTTGGTGGTTCAAACCCGAGCAACATAGTTTGGCAGAGCGGCTCAACTGTCGTAATAAACGGAACACCAACAATTCCACCGGGCAGCACGCTAACAATCGAGCCTGGTGTAAATGTAGTAATGACGCCGGGTTCGCAAATCCGTGTTCAAGGCGAATTAAATATTCAAGGAAGTTCGGATAGCAAAGTTCGTTTTACATCAGAAAACCCATCGCAGCGCTGGGGCGGAATAATATTGGAGAAAGATGCCAGAGCAGATATTGAGCATGCCGAGATTAGCGGAGCTTTGGCGGGTATCATCGGCATTAGATCGGATATACAGATAGAAAATACACAGATCACGAACTGCCTTGTGGGTACTGCTTTTTACGGAAATACCGATAACCCACCAACTATGAACTCTTCAACCTTGAGCGGAAATGCCTGGGGAGTT
>CAMTVZ010000069.1:0-2935 GCA_947085285.1 uncultured Ignavibacteriota bacterium | reverse complement strand
TTGACTTAATATAAAAAGATTAGTCAAGAAATGCTAACAGATTTTTTTCTTCTCGAAACGATCCCCAAGCCACTTCGATATAATGGGGGAATGTTAAACTTCAAACAGGCATCTACATTTTTATTGCCGATAGGTTGAAGCAAACCTGTTTCGTAAATTGCACAAACTGCATCAGTGCCCAAAGGGTTTAGGTTCCTAAACATAGTGTAGAGGTCATCTCGATGTATTAAGGTTTTAGTAAGTCCTTTGAATTGATTGAAGTGATTTTTTAGGTGAGGGAATTCTGAATAGAGAAATGTATCGCATCGATATTTTGAAACTTCTGAAAAAGCTTCTTTAATAGCTGCGATACTTAATATATTCAGAGAATTTTGTTTGTACATATTATTGTTTGAGGTTGATGCGAAGGATTTATTAATTTCTCTTTGTTTTATAACTGCTTGATTTCCGAGATGGATAAATTCTCGAGGATACAGCATACCTAAGCCATCCACCATACGTTTCATTATCCAATTATGATTTGGGGTCGCACCACTATTCATATTTAAATTAAATATCAGATAAAATACTTTTTCTATTAAATCATCATTGGCTGAAATAACCTTAGCGACGTCTAAATTTTCATTTAATATTTTTTCACAATAAGCTCTAACTAAACGGTCGTGGACAGCGCGGGCGACTAATAATTTAATAATCAAGTTATCAGCCCATTTCAGTTCAACAGTTAGAGAAACAAGATGTGATTTATTGACAATTTGTAAGTTTTTATAAATATCGGTTCGTAAAAATACTTTAAGATTTATATTCGAAAATCTGTTACTATATTCGATTAATAATTGAATAAGGGCAGTTACAGCCTTTTCTCTTCGTTCAAGATTATCTAAATATAAAAGATCTAATTGGTCGGCTAAAATCCAGACGAGGCATTTTGTTTCTTTTAGAACTTTGTCGACCATATTAAGTAATGAAATAATATTTAAAGCAGTTTTGCCTTTGTATGTTTTGGTTTGATGCAAAAAAAGTAAATCTTTTATTTTTTTATTTACACGATCGATGTAAGCGTTGCGTTTGTATAGACCGATTTCGGAGAGAAGATTTATAATAGTGTTGTAATTAGAATTAAGAGAATCGGATTTAGTTGAATAAACACGCGAACGCATTCGCGGGCAGGAAGCAATAATAGTAGCAGCTTTTAATCCAAAGTAAAGTTGCCAGAAATATTTAAAATCGTCGATAGTTTTGGGATTGATTTCTTGAATTTCAGAGTAACTTATATACTCATCGCTATTTAAGCCGTAGGCTGGGATGCTATAAATTTCTGTGAAAGCATTATGGAGTAAGGGAGTTAGGCGGTAAATGTCTTGCGAGAGGAGACGAAAAAAAGCACTTTTACCCGATCCTTTGCCCCCCAATAACAATGTATGTCGGGGTTGTAATGCCTGTTTAAATAAGTCGGTTCCGATAAAGCAGTTGGTTAATTTATCGTCCGACTCGGCATCAACTTTTCCAAACGATAAATTCGATAAAATCTGATTTGTATCCATTGTTTCAAATAAAATTCATCGGATTGTTTTGCGCAATCTCATTAAAGTTTCATTCATATCTTCTGAGATTAGCTTTGTATCTGCCAGTACGGGCATAAAATTGGTATCACCGTTCCAGCGTGGAACTATGTGAAAATGTATATGATCATCGATTCCAGCACCGGCACACCTCCCGATATTTGAGCCTACATTAAAGCCATGTGGATTCATAATCTCGGTTAACGAAGTGGTCATCTTTTTAAAGAAATAAAAAATTTCCAATGTTTCTTCATTCGAAAGGGAATCCAAATTCCCGATATGCCTGAATGGTACAACCATCAAATGGCCACTGTTGTAGGGATATAAATTGAGAATAACATAAGAATGGGTGCCGCGTGTAACTATTAAGTTTTTATCGTCGTCATCCTCTTGAATAACTTTGCAAAGGATGCATTCTCCACTCGATTGCTCTGAAAAAGAAGCAATGTATTTTGACCGCCACGGAGAATACATCCTTTGCATATGACTATTATTCCTCTTCTTCGGTTTTACTCTTTTCGTAATCGGCAATAATTTTATCCATAATTTCTCTTGGGACTTCTTCATAATTCGAGAATTTTTGCTTATGGATACCACGCCCTTGTGTCATCGAACGGAGTGTAGTTGAATATCTGAAAAGCTCTTTTAATGGTACGAGAGCTCTTATGACTTGGTTATGTGAATGCGATTCCATTCCAAGAATTTTTCCTCTGCGGCTCGATATATCGCCCATTACGTCGCCCATATAATTTTCTGGAACTGTTACTTCAATTTCATAAATTGGTTCCAACAAAATTGGTTTAGCTTCTTTGAAACCTTTTTTGAAGCCCATCCTACCAGCAATTTTAAATGAATTTTCATCAGAATCTACCGAGTGAGCCGAGCCGTAGAACAATGTAACTTTTACGTCAATAACTTTATAGCCGGCAATTACGCCCCCTTCCATTGCTTCGATGATACCTTTTTCGACAGCTGGGATGAAGCGTCCCGGAATTACTCCACCTACGATTGCATCAACAAACTCGAAACCTTCACCTCTTGGTTTAGGTTCAATTTTAAGAAATACATGCCCAAATTGCCCACGTCCACCACTTTGCTTTTTGTGCTTGTATTCTATTTCTTTACATACACCTTTAATAGTTTCGCGATAAGGGATCTTCGGTTCAACCAAATCTACATCAACACCAAAACGAGCTTTTAATCTTTGCGCAATAATTGTCAAATGCAATTCCCCTTGTCCACTCACAACTGTTTGCCGCAATTCGGGATCAACTTTAACAATAAAAGTTAAATCTTCAGCATGCAATGTGTGTAACCCGTTTGCAACTTTATCTTCATCCCCTTTCGATTTCGAAACTATAGCCATACTTATT
>CAMTVZ010000068.1:0-3694 GCA_947085285.1 uncultured Ignavibacteriota bacterium | reverse complement strand
ATGGATTTCGATGATCTACTTTTAAAACCGATTGAGTTATTCGAAAGACATCCTAAAATTCTCTCTAAATATCAAGAGAGATTCAGATTTATTTTGGTGGATGAATATCAGGATACAAACCGTGCTCAATATAAGTTGATTAAGATGTTAGCTGCAAAGTACAAAAATATTTGTGTTGTTGGCGACGACGCACAAAGTATATATGCTTTTCGAGGCGCAGATATCAGAAATATTTTGGACTTTCAGAAAGATTTTCCAGAAGCCCAAATCTTTCGTCTTGAACAAAATTATCGCTCAACACAAAATATACTGACTGCCGCCGACCAGGTAATTAAAAACAATGTAAACCGTATCGAAAAAAAATTGTGGACTGATAATCCAAAAGGCGAGCCGATTTCCGTTTTAAGTTGTCAGAGCGAAACCGACGAAAGCGAAAAGGTAGCCGCAAACATTAAAAAAGCGATACTAAAATACAAATTAGATTTTCTGAACATTGCAATCCTTTACCGCACTAATGCTCAATCCCGTTCAATCGAAGATGCCTTACGACGCAATGGGATCCCTTATGTAATTATCGGTGGTATCGAGTTCTATAAACGAAAAGAAATTAAGGATGTAATTGCCTATCTACGCTTGATAGTAAATCCGAAAGATGATATCAGCTTTCAAAGGATCGTGAATTATCCAGCTCGCGGAATCGGCGAGGTAACCGTAAATCATCTCAAAGCCGTTGCCGAAGAATGCAAATGCTCGTTTTTCGAGGCAATCGATTTCTTATCCGAAGCAAAAGGGATTTCAAAAAATACAATTGAAAAATTAAAACAGTTTCAAAAATTCATTCAGAAATTTATCGGGCTTAAAACTATTTTGTCGGCGAGCGAATTATCTCGCTCACTTGTAGACGAAATCGGTATCTTAAAAGAATTTAAGGAAGAAGGAACGGTTGAAGCGCTATCGCGTATGGAAAATGTTCACGAGTTGCTATCGGCGATAACTGAGTTTTCTGAAAAAAATGAAAACGGCGGACTTGAAGCTTTTCTGCAAGAAGTGTCGCTCGTTGCTGATGTCGATCAATTAGACGATAAACATAATGCTGTTACTTTGATGACTGTTCACAGCGCAAAAGGTTTGGAGTATGATGTTGTTTTTATTGTAGGTTTAGAAGAAGGTTTGTTTCCTATCTTTCAAGCGATACAAAGTTCAAACGAAATTGAAGAAGAACGACGCCTGTTTTACGTTGGAATGACACGTTGTAAGAGGAAATTATATTTGAGCTATGCTTACTCTCGTTATCGAATGGGGGAATTAACTTATCCGAATCCTTCCAGGTTTATTAAAGAAATTACAAACGATTTATACATATATGAAAATGGAGTTCGTCGACCTACAGAAAAAAAATCAGGTTTTAATAAAGAAGAGGATCTTTTTAAAAGATCAGCTACATTGCAAACGAATTTAAAGAAAGCAAAAAACTATAACGAAAAAAAGGAAGTTGTTCAACACTTCCGAAACTATGAATCGCAATCGCAAGTCGTTGAAGAATTGCACATCGGTAGCCTCGTCAGGCATTCAACTTTCGGAAAGGGAAGAATACTTCAGTTATACGGAAAAGGAGATGACGCAAGAGCTGTTATCGATTTTGAAAATATCGGCCGTAAACTATTAATGTTAAAATACGCCTCTTTAGAAGTATTATGAAACAAAAGATGAAACATAATATTTATACTGCTTTAAAAAATACTTTCGACTCGGCTGTTTATTATGTAAAAAATTTTTTCAGACATCTATTTGACGATGAACTATTGTTCCTCGCCTCCGGAATTTCGTTTAACGGCGTACTTTGTTTGATTCCGATATTGTTATTATTTACATCGCTGTTCGGAATTGTATTAAATTCATCCGAGTTAGGTGTACAAAAGATTCAAGAAATTTTAGCCGCCGCTTTCCCTAATCAACCCTATGCACAGAGTATTAAGAACTCGATTCAAACAATCATCAAAGACATCATTGAGTATCGGACTTCATTCGGTATAGCTGGTATTGCCATATTAACCTGGACTGCCACCTCACTTTTCAGTTCGATGCGAACTGCTCTGAATAAAGTTTATAGAATCAAATCATCAAAACTTATGATATTAACAATTTTAGAAGATATCCTCTGGGTGTTCGTTGTGGGTGTTCTGTTTTTGGTGATAATCGTTTCAACCTGGATATATTCTCTCTTAACAACTTTGATACACACCATACCAGGATTTTCTGGTTTTGAATTCATGCTTTTCGACGAAGCCCTTCCGTTTCTTTTAACTTTGTTCTTAACCTTTCTAATGTTTTTAATTGTCTATCGCTTCATTCCCGATGTTGCTATTCCCTGGAAAGCTGCAATAATATCTTCGATTACCGCAACCATTCTCTGGCTATCGGCAGCAAAGTTATTTGCTTGGTATCTCGAAACATTCCACTCGTTAAGTATTCTGTATGGTACATACGCTTTTCTGATTGTTCTCTTAATTTGGATCTATTACTCGAGTATTGTATTCTTAATCGGTGGAATCGTAGGCCAACTTTACCGCGAACGAAATACTGAGGGCTCATGATTGCTTTATTACGCTTCCTCTTATTAATCACACTTATTGCAATCTTATTTAGTGATAGCCGTTCACAACCAAATGAAAAGATTGAGAGATTTGAGATTTCCCTTCCATCTGTCGTATTAAAAGAAATTCCTTTTAAATTAGAAATTACCGTCTTCAACAAATCTGGAAATGTTATCGAGAACTTTTCTGATTCAGTTTTTCTGCAAAATGTTTTCACGTCCGAAAAAGGGATGCTCACTCCGATAAAACAAAAATTTCAAAACGGAAAATTAATAGTCGAAAATGCAACAGTTAACTATTCAGGTGTTGAAGAAATTAAATTGCAATACAAAGAAATTATAGTTTCAAAACCGCTCCGTTCGATTCCAGGAATTCTCAGCATTTTACCTCCGCTACTCGCAATTATTTTAGCATTGCTCATCCGCGAAGTTGTTATTTCGTTGTTCGCGGGTGTTTGGTTAGGTTCTGTTTTTATTTTTAATTACGATATTTTTGGGTCGGTATTTAGAGTTGTTGACCACTTTGTTATTAATTCCATTGCAACTACAAGCCACGTTCAGATTATTGTTTTTAGCTTGTTATTTGGTGGAATGGTAGGAGTAATTTCAAGGAACGGCGGAAGTTTAGGGATTGCAAATTTAGTAATAAAATTTGCAAAAACACCAAAACGCGGACAGATTGCAACATGGGCTTTGTCGTTCTTATTTTTCTTTGATGATTATGCAAATGTTCTAATTCGTGGCAATCTTATGCGGCCTATTACCGACAAGCTCAGGGTTTCGAGGGAAAAACTTTCATACATAGTAGATGCGGGAGCTGCAACAGTTGCAAGTGTGTTCATTATATCAACTTGGATTGGATATGAAATCGGATTAATCGAGCAGGGACTTAAAAGTATCGGTTATGCCGAAGATGCATATTCTGTTTTTATCAGTACGATTCCATACCGCTTTTATCCTATTTTAACATTGGCATTTGTTTTATTGGTTGCACTTACGAATCGTGATTTAGGTTCGATGCTTAAAGCCGAAAGGCGGGCCCGTTTCGAAGCTAAAGTTTTACGCGATGGCTCTGAGCCGGCAGCAAATTTAACTGACCTT
>CAMTVZ010000067.1:0-12517 GCA_947085285.1 uncultured Ignavibacteriota bacterium | reverse complement strand
GAGGGCACCCCAGCATCCACCGATGATACCGTGAAGGCGAAGGGACTTTGCTCCGCCGATAAAGGTCGTTGTGGTGACATAGTTGGTACTGATGTCGGTTGCATTCCCGTCAGGAGTCCAAGTAGAAGGAAACGAACCAGTGGTGTATGATTCAAAACCATCTGACCACGTTTGCGCTGAGAGATGAGCACTAAATGCAAGTAGAATTACCAGACATAACAAAATAGTTTTAAAGGTTTTCATAAAACCCTCCTTTATAAATTGTGAAAGAATATGTGGATTTTGAAAAGTTCTATTCTTGATTTTAGATTACAGCCAAGCTGCCGCCGCAATTCAAACCTAAATTGTTTTGTAGACATCAAGCAAAACAATGTCGTAAACACGCCTGTTATGTGCAGTGGCGCAGGGAGTCGCATTAGAAAGCAAATTCGATCCCAGCACTAATAAAGAATCCACCTACTTTCAAATCACTTCCGCCTACTCCGCCTGAACCTTTCACACTGGCTGTCGTGAATTCAGCGTCGACGACAACAAAGACCGAAGGCGAAACAGATATACTGCCCCCACCGAATAATGCGAGTCCCCAAGTGTCTTCCGACACCGACACACTCAGTGGTTGTTGCGAACCACTGTAGCTAAAAGTGCCTGAGATTGATTCTTTTATGTTGAAATAAGCCGCTCCAATACCTATGAATGGAGTAACTTGGCCCGAAGTTCGAAAATGTGCTTTCCCGCCGATGACGAGCCAATACTCTGTCCATTCTGATGTCTGGTTAGTGATAGTCGCTCCACCACTGGTATACGTAAGTGGTTCCCCCTTTTTTGAGAAATATCGGAACCTGCTTGATGTGCCAAATTGCTCGGAGAAAAGCCATTGTCCTTCTATGCCAAAAGTAAAGGAAGATGAGCTTCCGTAGATTTTGTCAAAATTATCGGCAGCGATAGAGAACAACCCCACCTGTAAGCCAAGACGGGACTTCAATGGCTGATTGGGGGAAGACTGTGACGGGGTTGCTTGGACATTCGCACTCTCTTCCTTGGTCATCTTCTGGATTTCATCCAATCTGTAGACAAAGATGTTACCATCTGCAGTTCGGATTTTGACTGACTCTCCAATTACTTGCTCAATGACAGTTCCTCTAATGATACTGCCATTCTTCAAGTAGAGAACATCAACCGTGGTCTGTGCGAATGTTTGCGTTGATGCAAACAAAATCACGGCTGGGACTAGGAAGCAGGTCCAACGTATGAAAAGGCGAAGTGTGTTCATAAAGTGGTTCCTTTCTGTTGTGAGAAGTGTGTACGTGCGCCATTGCACATAACTAGTGAATTAATGAACTTCGTATATATACATATTTTTGGTATGATATGTGTAAAACATTAAGTATTTTCCAAACCGTGATCCAACGCTGTGTCCGGTGTATTCAACTCCACATTTTGAATTCCGAACTACAACCTTCGGGCTATTAACCGCTTGTTTACCTTGCTTGTTGCAAAGTAAATGTGCCGGTTACGTCATCTACTATTTCATATTTCGACAGTTCATCCTCCTTCCAGAAAATTTCTGAAATAAAAAACCCCTGCTTCCAGATAAGTCAGTATATACAGGGCTGTGGAAAATTAAGACTTTAGGTCATTGCAAGTTCATACGTTTAAGCCAGTCTTTGTTCATCGTTGGTTCGTGGACAAATGCCGCCCCGTTTCAGGTGATTCAAAAACCGAACTTTACTGCTCAACTCTGTGTATCCCGCTGAGTGGTTTTGTCAATTCTTCGTAGTGAACGAAGCGAGAATTCTCCCTGTCCCAGTATTGCACACTTTGCCGTAATTCTTCAAAATACTGCTTATCCAACACCATTTTTAACTTCCCCTCATTTCTCATTATTTCATGTTCTTTTACAAAATAATCGTTCGCATCTACACTAATACATCTCATCTGTGTATTAAAATAATAAATTAATCCAGGTGAGTGAGATTCTGCTTGTACTTCGAACGTTCTCACTTCCAACAGGTTTTCGGCCGTCAAACGTATATTAGAGACAGTATTTCTTCTCTCGGGTCCAACCTTGCACAAATCGCTTTGTGGAAGCAGAATGTAATATTTTTCAGTGCCTTTCTCTATACCGACAGGCGTATAAGGGGGAGTTGACGGGGCATGTCCGCTAATCATCCGTGTATCGAGAACTAATAAGGAGGCTCTATTAAAACCATTGTTTGAACCCCCGAAAATAAGCTCGTCAATACTGTCTCCGTCTATGTCCATACTGAATACCTGCCCCATCAATCCGGAGTGCCAGTATTCATTAAGTAGAATTCCCTTGTTTGCATCGAGACGAACGACCGCACAAGGATAATATAGTATATGTGTAGCAAGTGCAACTGTCTCTACCGAGCCATTTTTATCAAAGTCCCCCACTACTATTTTCCCCAAACGATAATCGTTTGAAAATTCCTCGCTGCCAAATGTTATTTTACGATTAAATTCATAGGTCCAACGTTCGCTTCCATCACTGCTGTAACATGTCACAGCATTTTTCTTTCTAGATGGAGGTTGCGGTAACCATCCAAAAACGGCAATAACTTCGTTTTTAGTGTCGTTATCTACATCTGCGGTAGTTACGTAATTGTCCATAGGTTCGAACATAAATTTCTTTTGTAATTGTTGAGAATCGAATCCCATCCCTATGTGTTTCTTCCACAACTCTTCACCTTCTTTGTTATACACAACAAGAAACTCATCTTTTGCGCGGGCATACGAAGGATTAGTATCTTTAAACATCGGTCGGATCAAAAGTGATGCAAACACGAGTGCTGCTGCTAATGAGACCCCACCTGCCACTCGAAATGGATGTATTTGTATATACCGCATAAATCTTTGAACTAACGGTCGGCGATACGGTTCAATAATTTCAAAGTAAGCATCGAGTGTGTTACGCGTATGCTGTGCGAGTTCAGGTTTTCTAAAGGGGATGACCTGTTTCCTTCGGGCTAAAAGTTTTTCAGCAAACATTTTATCGCGTTCAGTCGGCTCGGTCCGAAGATTTTCTTCTATAGCGGTGTGAAATTCGTGGAGTTTAGCATAGTTCTCTTTACACAAAGCACACTCATCCAGATGTTTTTCAAGGTTTTTCTTCTCACCTTCTAAAAGCTCATCCGGAGCTAATATATATTTTTCAAATGTATTTTCAGTTATGTGCATATTTTGTAATTAGTCGAATATTCCAATAATCCATTATTCTATTTATATTATTTCAACGTTCTTCGTTACTTCCATAATAATTTGCAATCTAAAATCTCTAATCTTCAACTTTATATTTCTCTCATCAATCTTGCTGCAAAATCTTCACGTGCGATTTTCAAAACGTATTCCATCTTAGCACGGAATTCTTTCTCGTACTCATCTTCTGTCATAGGATAATGTCTTCTAAGATAATTTAAAAGTGAAGCGTTAGCATCTCCACCGCTGCACCAGTCATCGAACAAATCTTGAAACGCATTAAACATAGCTTCCGCTTGTTTGCAGTTCACTTTTCCATGTGCTAAATACGTAAACAAAATTTTCTCTTTAAGTCCATTTTCAACTTTACCGCGAATCTGCTCAATTTCGAATTCAGATAAATTCTCCATTATCGTGGGAAGGGTTTCATCTGTCAAGTCTCCATATCCATCGTAGTAAACTTTTTTAATTATCTGTACTAATTCGATAAGTGGAACTGATCGCTTATAAGTATTTTGTTCTTTGATTACCTGATGAAAGACATCGAGCAGGTCGGGCATTGAGTGTTTTCGATTAACACGAGCAAAGAATCTATTCTCAAGTTCGTCGGGAGGGAATGGCTGCAAGCAATCGAGGCAATCGCAATCAACAGGTCGAACAACATAGCCGCGGGAATCTCTTTTAAGCAAAAGAATCTTTGATCTTTTCAAACAATCACGCATGTTTCGATGAATTTTCGCACCATAGGGATCGGACTGTGCATAAAGCCGAGCAAGCTCTGCATCGGCAATTTTTGTTATGAAACTTTTGAATGCTAAAAAGATTTCAATTTCAGGCGTTGTTTCCAAATCATTGTTTAGCGATTTAACAAAATTTTCCAATTTATGATATTTGTTTTTGTCATCCTTGGCAAATGCTTCTGCAATGCAATCGTAAGCAAGGTCGGTTATAGTTAGTCCTTGTTGCGTGCAAAGGTTAAAAACCGAAGAGCGGAAATAGAGTAGATACGGTTGGACTATCGAACGGCAAACATGAACAAAATCTGTTAACTCAACTTCTGTAATTGAGCTATCAAGAATTTTAAGTAGATAAGATTTTAATGTCTTACTGACTTTGTTCATAGATAAAAAAAATTGTAAACGTTAACCCGCAGATAAGATAACAATATTATAGAAAATTGCAAAACCAAACAAAAAAGCCGATCCTTCAACAGAATCGGCTTTTTTTACACCATACTTTCTACTAAACTATTTGACTACTTCTCGAATAACTCTTCAACCTTCACAAGTTTTGATTTTTCTTTATTAATATCTAACGGAAATACTTCAATAATTTTATCTTCATCTAAAATTTTTTGAGAAACCGGAGATGAATATTTTATTGGCGATGGTGCATTGTTGAACATTGCTTCTTTTAGCGAGGCGGCATCGTTGGCTACTACCGCTACTTTAATATTTTCTGCATTCAAATATTTCTTTATTGCATTGTTCACATCGGCTAATTTTAGAGCCTTCAGCTCTTTCTCAATTTCATCTATGAAAAATTTGCTCCCGTAAAATTCCGAATCCATCTGATAGCCGAGTCGGCGACTTGAAGTTTGAACCCAGAGTTTAGAATAATTGATCAGAAATTTTCGGGTTGCCTCGAACTGTTCTTCGGTAAGTCCGTCTTCAACTAATTTTTTTAGTTCAAACATCGTATTCCGAATTGCAAAATGTGCATTTTCGGGTTGTACTGGTCGAATCCAAATACTGAAATACTGATGTCGTCGCGGAGTATGAGGTAGTTGAAAACGCAAGTGGCCATCCTGCACCCAGTGTTCGATGTATGAATAAGTGCCGTAATTCAAACCGCGATCGCCACGCAAACGATTCATTAACACGCCGTTAAATGTGCGATGCTCGCCAAAGTACGAGTTAGCTAACATCAGTGCATAATAATCTTTATTTTGTCTTGTCAATTTTATCGGGAAGCCCATCGAGATTGCTGTTCCGCGAGCTGGTTTTTCAACGAACAGTATCTCCATTTTTTGAATTGGTGCAGGCTCGGTTAAAGTAATCTCTGCCAATTTCCCAGAAGGGAGCTTTCCAAAGTCTTCCTTAATTCTATCTAATAACGATTTCGGATAACCTCCGGCAATACCAAACTTGAGATTGTCTTTTGTGTAAACACGTTTGTAGTATTCTTTTACATCATCTAAGGTAATTGATTGTAATCCCTGAACGGTACCCACTTCTGTAGTTCTGTAAGGATGATTTTCGAACATGAAGAAATTCAATGCTTGTTTTCCAAGATTTTCGTCGTCAGTGCCACGCAATGTGTTTTTTAAGTGGTTGAGTAGAAGATCTTTACTTCTATTAAAGTCTGATTCATCGAATCGTGGATGCAGAAGGAGGTCAGAAAAAATTTGATAGAAACCATCAAGATTATCTTTGTGAACTTCGCCGACAAAAACACTCACTTCTTTATCTACTTGCGGATTGATTGAGGCAGCCCACGGATACAATTTATCCAGCACTTCTTGATATGTTAAATCTTTTGTCCCCCCTTGCCCGATTGTAAGCGAGGTTAAAGCATTTAATCCCTCTTTTCCTTTTGGGTCGTTGATTGAGCCGGCTTTTAACTCGACTCGGAAAGTAATAAGGGGCGAATCGGCTTGATAGAGTTCGCTTATCTCGGGTCCCTTTGCACAATTTATATTTGTCATAATTATTCCTGCAAATAAAAATGCTATTAATAAAATTTTTAGGGTTTTCATTTTGTTCCCTCCTCTACTAATGTAACAACAGTTCTGTTTTCTTTGGTAAAATATTTCTTTGCAACCTTCATAATGTCGTCGGGGGTAATTTTTTCGTATAGGGCATAGACTTTATTCATGCTTTCTGGGTCGCCTGTTAATTGATAGTAATGGCTAAGTTTGCTAGCTACGGCATCGGCATTATTTAGCCCCATCGCAAAATTATATTTCAGATACGATTTTATAGTCGATAATTTTTCATCGGTTACCGGTTTGTTTTTTATTTCCTCGAGAGCTGAATAAATTTCATCCCTGACAAGCGAAATATTTTTAGGATCTTTTATTCGGGTGAAAATCATAAATAGACCCGGATCGCGTGAGTCGCCCTGGCTACCTTCTATAAACTCGACTAACTGTTTCTCGACAACTAACTTATTGTAGAGTGGGGAAGTTGGTGCGAAAACAATTTGAGATATTAAGTCCATAGTTGGCATTTCGACTTCGGTTGTGCTGAAAGCCGGACCATGATATCCGATTGCTAATATCGGAAGGGTTTTGGCTTTCCATGTTAGGTTCACAATTTTTTCTTTTTTTTGCGGTGGATCGAGGGGAAGGTTTAAAGTAAAGCTACCTCTTTTCCAGTTCCCATAATATTTGTGTGCAAGTTCAACTAATTTCTTCTGGTCGAAATCGCCTACAACTATAACAGCACAGTTTTCAGGGCGATACCATCTGTCGAAAAACTTTAAACTGTATTCGTATTGATTCGGCATATCCAGAATGTCTTTAAGAAAACCCATCGTTGTGTGTTTGTATGTATGTTTTTCGTATGCCGTTTCACGGAGTTTTTCGTAAATTGTCATAAATGGACTTGAGAAGCTTTTATTATACTCACCTAAAATGGCGCCCGCCTCGGTTTTAAAATCTTCTTCCGAATATTTTAGATTCATAAACCTGTCGGATTCAATATCCATAATTGTCTCCAACTCGGCAGAGCTTGCCAAAGTGTGATAAGCTGTGTAATCGTCGGTGGTGAATGCGTTGTTATCAGCTCCCATTAATTTCAGAATTTCGTTGTACTTATCCTTATCATACTTCTCGGTACCACGGAACATCATGTGTTCGAAGAAGTGAGCAAAGCCCGAAAGCCCAGGCTCAATTTCGTTACGCGAGCCAGTACGAACAACAGTGTAGTAGGCAACTATTCCCGGACTTGGAAATGGGACTGAAAAAATTTTTAAACCATTATCTAAAGTAACTTGATTGATTTGATAAGGGAAAATTTTACTCCCCTCTTCGCTACGAGCAACTAACAGAAGCGGAACGAAGAAGAGTAAAATCGCAAAGGTGAAGCGGAACATTATTTCCTCCATATTGAGTTTTTATTTTTTTATGAATTAAAATTATTGTTCAAAGATAAAAATATTTTGCATAAATACTAAATTCAATAGATTAAGTTTCGGAAAAAATTTCTATGTTTGAAATATTTTCAACATCTATTGGTAATAATTACAGCCAGCGATTTGGTGTAAGAAAAAAAATCTGCATTATTTGTTCGTTTTTAGTGTTTTTCTTTCTATAGAATTAACGGCACAGATATTGATGCTATATTAATTGGTTAACATGAATTAATTAATTGTTTCATAAAGTACTCCTTACTTTACCCGCTCTACTCTTCCGGAGCGGGTTTTTTATTTCTAATTGTATAAAACTTTAAAAAATCCAATTGACTGAGATGGAGCCTATATAATTCCTCGGTAAGCCGGGTTCAAGAAATATCGGATATTGTTTAAATATTCTATCCACATCGGGATTGATGAATGCCGATGCTGCATATTTTTTGTCGGTCAAATTGTTTATACCAACAAACCCTCGGATCGCAAGTTTATCGGAAATTATTTTCAAATCTTCGAACCCTACGGTGAGATTTACTATATTGTAAGCAGGTACAGTAAATCTGTTCGAGTCGTCGGCGTAATATTTACCTACTCCCTGAAGTGTCAATTCACAAAAAATATTTTGGAAAAAAGTTGGCGCATATTTTAAACTTGTCCGATAAAAAATATCGGGTAAGCCAGCCATTTTGTTATCTTTCAAATTTTGAAATTTACCTGCCTTATTGTAATGCACCGAATCAATCATATACTCAACATATTTATTCTGAGAGTAGGTCAATGCCGACTTCAAAGTAAAACCATAGTCAGAGATTAATGTAAAACCAAGCTCAGTTCCAATTCTCCTGGTCTTTCCGGCTGTAAAGTAGAATCGCCCATCGCTATATGGAATGAGTTCGTTTTTGATTTGGATAAAATAGAGAGACAGATCATAGACAAGTGATTTCAAAATCGAATAATTATCGAATATCAAAATTTGTTTTGTCCCAATTTCGTAAGTAGTAGATCGAATCGGTTCCAATAATGGATTGAGCGAAGTAACTGTATCTTGTCCGACTGTGCTTGGCGGATCTACTTCGTTTCCTGCAGGTACCTCAACCCCGCCTCCAAAGTTTGCGTAAATGCTATGAGACGGATTAAAAAGATATGTTATTGCCCCTTTCGGTGTAAGCTGTTTAAACGATTTGGATGCATTCCGATTTGGTTTGATATTATCATCATAATAATAAGTGATGGCATCGTAACGCGCACCAAGAATTAAGCTTAAATTATCTCCAATAAAAAATTCGTCTTGTGCAAAAATTCCAAAATTATTTGCCCCTTCGCGTTTGTTAGTTCTTAAAGTATCACCACGTTGCCCGTCAACAAGATTATAAAATAATATTGCACCATCCTGATATGCTTCGTCAACTCCAAAAAGAAGTGTATGTTTTAAGTTTGGATTAATTGTGAAAGAATTCCTAAAAACAATATTTCCGCCGATATGATAACGATTGAAATCTCTGAAAGTATTTCTCTCCGAACGTTGTAAAACTTTGGGCGTTACAAACACTGATGCTGTAATGCCACTATGATTGTCGATGTCGTGTGAAAATTTTACCCCCATCCGTCCCAACCGATTCAATCTTCTTTCATTCCGCTGAACATAAGTTTGTTCGTAATTCGATGTATCGTTTTGTGCTTGCTGCGGATTGGCATCGAACTGTAACTGTGTTAAAGGTCCGGGTATTCTAAAATAGTTGCTCGCAGCAGTCAGATAAATACCCAGCGTAGTATTTTGACCGATAGAAGAAAGAAGTCCAGTATGCAACAATGCGCGAGTACTTGCCGAGTGTTCTCTCCAGCCGTCGAAATTAGTGTTGCTTAATGTTAGAAAATATTTTCCGCTACCGAGATTGGTTCCTAAATTTAAAAGCTCTTTCCTGTATCCAAAACTTCCAAAAGTTGAGTTGAGATTAATGAATGGTGAATCGAAAGATGTATTAGAAATAAAATTGACTACGCCGCCGGATGCGTTTCCCCATAAAGCCGATGCGTTTGAGCGGATTACTTCAATTCTTTCGGCAGACGAAATTTCGATCAAATCGAAAGATGTTCTGCCGTCGGGTTCAGTTTCCGGAAAACCATCGAGCATTACGCGAATGCCGCGCGATGTTCCGGCATTTGACCTTTCGCCGGCACCGCGGGCACCGAAGCCGCGAACCGTTAATCGCACATCCTGATTTCCATAACGCGATTGCACCATTACACCGGGAATGCTTGAAAGTGCCTCGTCGAGTCCGTAACCTCTTACTTGCTGTAAATCTTTTGCCTCCACAATACTCAAGGCAAGGGGAACTTCAAGCCACGCTTCCGATATTCGTGTGGCTGTAACTATGACCGGTTTTAATTCATACCGAACACTATCGGCTTGAGGATAAAGTGTTGAAGTTGCAAAAAGAATCAGTGCAGTAAATACAAAAATATTTTTCATTCTTACTCCATTTTTTTAATTAAATTGATAACCTAATTTTAACGAAACATCAAACTGATTATAGCCACCTAATCGCGGAGCTGGTCCCTTTACAGTACTTAAAATCGTAGTGAAATTTACAGAAGGAATCAGAATGATATTGGCTGGCAATTCAATAATCGCTCCCGTGCTTGCGGTTATGAAGGTTCTATAGTCATATTTGGGATAAGATTCAATGACCGGATTTCCTCTAATTATTCCTAAACCACCTTGAATAAATAGAGGTTGGAATGTTTCCAAGGGATGGTAGCGATATGAAGACGAGAACAAAAATGTTTCAATTTTACTTTCGTGAGTCCAGGGAGGTCTTAAGTCCACGATAGATATTTCGATAGGAACTGATTGATATGAAAAATTTGAAATTAATGCGTTGTTTTCGTCTATGTAAAAATCTGTCTCGATAGAATAGCACAAGCTGTTTTTAAATTTTAAGCCCCTATAATCAAATCTTTCTTCTTTTGACCTACCGATCCTGATGGTATAACTAGGACCGGCAGACAGAATTATTTTTTCTAAATTTCTCATAGACGGACTTTCATTCATCCCACTATAAAGCAATCCAGGGTCAATCCCGATCGTAAATTGAAAAGTTTCTCTAGGTAGTTTTTTTGGGAAATAGTATTTGTCAGAATGAACATTGTGCCACCAACCGCCATATCCCGTAGATATAGTAACTCTTTTATATGCAAAACCGATAATCGCAGCGTGCGTGTAGTAATTCGTTAGATATGATTTTGGTCCTGTTGACCTGTTACCGAGATAAAATTTTTGAAAGAACGAAAGTCCACTCCCTAAATATAATGGATACCACTCGAAAGAAAATCCTGTGTGAACTGTAACATCTTCAGGAAAATCCTGCCAGTCTGTGAATAGAGATTTAAATGCTGATTGTCCTTGAAATCCTTCACGCTCGATGATGTACTTTGATAATTCAAATTGAAAATTTATTGAATGAAATTGGCTTTCAATTGGAGTAAAACTCAAACCAAGTTTCATATCAGATGGCGGCGGGTCGGTTTGTTTTGTTTCTGTTTCCGTCATTTGTTCAAAATTATACTCTATTGCAGTGCCAAAATTTGTAAGTGAAAAACCCAAAGTTAAACGTTTATCAAAAGCATCAGAATTATAATTTACACCAGCGCTAAATAAAAATTTGTCCCATTCTTTTATTGTAAACTTATCTTTAGCATATCGCACCTGAATCCCTGCTGCAAATTCTTCAGAAAAATCTCTCGCGTAACCGATTGAGAAACTGCGTTGATAGGCATCAACTATTTTAACAATTTCAGGACCCTCTGAAGAAGTGATCATAAATTTTCCCAAATTCCAATTTAAATATTCAACACCAAAATAACCGATTTCCGGAATTTGAAGAGTTGAATAGAAGGAACTCAAAGGATATTGCCCAACATAAGAATACATTGGATCGCTGAAATATGTGAGTTGTATATCTTTAGTATATATCAAGTTAGCTGGATTAAAATTTAATGCGTCCAAATTATTTCGCGATGCAACACCCTGTTCACCTAAACCAATGGAGGACACTGTCGTTGGAAAGTTAAGATAATACATTGCAGCTTCGCCTTGAGAAAAGCTTTGAATTGGAAACATTAAAAATGTAAATAGAATAGCAAGAATTTTCTGAATTGTCTTCATCGTTCATTCCTTCAAAAATTAGTTAATAAAAATCTATCTTATTCTATCTTCTCTTTTTCCAACGCATCAAAATATTTTCTGATTAAATCCTCATAATCTTTGGAATACTTTTCTTCCAAAATTTTCATTAGTTCTTCTCTAAGTTTATTTTTTCCTTCTTGAGTGGTTAAATCGATATCTGCAGGACTTAAGCGTTTAAAATCTTTAGCGACCTCGGCACGGCGGCGTTTTTCGTAATCACGCTCACGCATCGATTTTTGTGAATCAAGTAACCGCGATAGTATCCGCTCTTGCTTCTTTTGTGTTTCCGGATTTACATTTCCTTGTTCCAAATCTGTTTGAACTTCCGACATATCTTTTGCAATTCTTTCTAAATCGCCTAAAAGTTTACTCAACTCGCCCATGTTTTTTGCTTCATTAGTAAGTTGTTCTAAGGATTTTTTGAGGGCACCCTGCTGAGCTGCCAAGCGTTGGTACTCAGCCATTTGCTGCTGCGATAAACCCTGCCCCTGTCCCATTGCTTGACCTGTCTGTATGTTAATTCCAGCCTGTATTCCCGACATTTGACCGAGCCGCTGCATTAATGCAGCCATACCCATTCCTTGTCCGCCCCCCTGCTTCATTGCGTTTATTGCCCCCTGCATCAACATAGCGGCGCGATTCATCGATGCCATTGCCTCCCCCTGCTGATGCGATGTTCCGAAGGGATTCCGCTGTTCCATACTTTGTATCGCCTGTCCCATCTGCCGCATAGCATTCCCGATTTCCTTGCCCATCTCCGGACTTATAGAAAACGACTTCTTGGAAATTTCGCCCATCGAATTGGCTACGTTGTTCAAATCGCCTAACATATCCATTTGTTGTTGTGCGTTCTCGCGAAACCGCTGCGAGTTCGGGTCGAGATTTTTAGTCTCCTGTTTCAGTGCTTCCTGCTCTTTCGAAATTTCTAACAAGTTTTGAACTACCTTACGCATTTTATTTAAAATTTCTTTCTGCATTTTT
>CAMTVZ010000066.1:0-24824 GCA_947085285.1 uncultured Ignavibacteriota bacterium | reverse complement strand
AGCAATATTCATATTCGAAATTTGCAATGATGCGAGGAACATATTACTGTGAAAAGTAAAATTTGAAAAGAAGAACAACTAATACCTCGATAGATTGCGGGGTTTTAAAATGATTACAATCATTAAGAAATTTTCCGAGATAAAACTAATGAAATTATTATTGATATGCAAAAACCATCGCGTAAATTATCCAAATAATCATACTGAAGCCGATTAGTAATGCGGTCCAACCAAATATCTTAATCCCTTTTATAACTATGGGGGGATAAGGATCGACTAAATATTTATCTAAATCGCCTTTTTTCATTATTTCTTCATATTCAGCAGGTCTATCGATTTTAAACTCCTCGAGGGGAACTCTTCCAGTGAATATGCAAATATCCATCGGAAATTTTTCGGGGCGTAAATGAGTATTAAAAAAGTGAACTGTAAAAATAAAACCAGTTGCCAATAATGCTTCGTCGCTATGAATTATCGTAGCTATGTTTATTACCTCGCCTGGTAAAATAAGTGTAAAAAATTCGGGGAACCAGAGTATAAGTCCAGTAGAACCGATAACAATCATTCCCCAGAAGACTGCAAAGTAATCGAACTTTTCCCAGTAAGTCCAGCGTCCATAATTCGGACGGGGACCTAACCACAAAAACCATTTAATTGAACCGATAAAATCTTGGAAATCCTTTTTTGTGGGTAACATAGTATTAGGACCGAAAATCAAATTTTTCATTGAACCGTATTCTTTACGTTTTCTTCTGAAGAGGTCAATAATATGTGCGAAAAAAATTCCAAACAGAAAAACTGCAGCAATTCTGTGTATAAGCCCGGCACCTTCAAAACCTCCGAAGGTCTTGGCAAGTATAACTGCCCAACCAGTGTACGAAAATTTTAAAGTCATCCCTGTTAAAGCAAGACTTATAAAACTAATTATCATAACAATGTGTAAAAACCGATTGAAGCGTGTAAAGCGTATAACTTGTTTTTCGCTTCTATCTATATATTCGTTATCTATAATCTTTTCAATCATTTTTCTCTTCCTCTTCAGATTGGTTGTTATTTGTGTTATCTGAATTTTTTTTATGAAGATTCTTCATCTGACGACGCATTTGTAGTGCGCGTGGAATCCACAACAAAGTATGAATTCCTCCTAATACAAAAGTTGTAATTAGTAAACCTGTCATTCCCCAGAAAGTCCAGAACAACCAAGGATACTTCTCAGGGTCGTGATGGGTTGCGTGTGTCAGATATCCAGCAAATCGTCTGTTTGCCCCTGGATGACATTTTTGACAGGTTTTAACAACATTTTCACGGCTCAGGTGGGAACGATAATCAGAAACCGGAAAAATATCGTGGGCACCGTGGCAATCATAACATTTAGCAGTTTTCACATAACCTAATCTAGAGACCTTTCCGTGATAAGTATCGAAGTAGGTTTTTGCAATATCTTCATGGCAACGCCCGCATCGCTTCATTATATCCAACATAAATCCTTCTTTATCGGCACGTGTAATTGTGTGGGCAGTATGACAGTCGCGACATGTAGGTAAATCTTTTTTCTCGGTGTGCGATTTTTGCGAATGAATACTCGATTCGAATTTTTCTTCGATGCCGTGATGACAACGCCCACATGTTTTTGCAATATTGTTGTGATGAACACTCGATTCTGGATGGTTAGCCGGTAACTCTTTGTGGGCTGTGTGGCAATCGGTGCACATAGCAGTAACAACAAGTCCACTTTTTAGTAATCCTTTGCCGTGAATGCTTTCGGTATATTTTGAAATGATTTCGTGTTCGGGCCCTGTGTAACGAATTGCGGCTTTCCGACCTTCCTGATGGCAGCGTGCACATAAATTTGGAACGTTTGTTGGAAAAGTGGGGGATTTTGGGTCGCGTTTCCCTAAAACTTTATGTGTTCCGTGACATTCCTTGCAAGTAGGGGCATTCGGATCGTTTTTAGCAAAATATTCGCCATGAATACTTTTTTGATAATCATCTACTTGTTGAGCATGGCAGGTAGCACAATTCACTTTTGATTTAATTGTTTCGCACGACCTTGTTTTTGAAGGACTTACTTCGGAGTGACATTGGCTACAAGCAGTGCGATTATGGCGTGAGTGAATTAGCTCGTCGGTGTTCACATATAATGAGCGACCGTCTTTAGCCGATTTTAGGTCTGGTTTTTCGTGACAACGTAAACAATCACGGTCAGCCATTCCTTGATCATAAAATACCTTTCGAACCTTATGCGGCTGGTGGCAGTCAACACACGCAGGAAGAACATGCAACTGTTTTTCCCATAATTCACCTTTGATTACTTTACGATGTACTTCTTCAATTTGTTTATGACATTGGGCGCAGGTGTTTGCTATATTTTTTCGAGCTATTGTTGATCTTGAATCAGTATGCGGCAATATCTGATGAGCTGTATGGCACGATACACACGTTGCAGTAACAACCAAGCCCTTCTTCAGAAGTCCCTCGCCATGTATACTTTCTGAGTAATTTTCCAATATATTAGATTGATGAATATTACGTTGGAGTTGTACGGGAGCTCCTTCTTTATGACATTTCCCACAAAGGTAAGGGATGTGCAATGGGTCGACCTGCGACTGAGGATCTTTGGGAGGAAGAACGTCGTGGTTACCGTGACAATCTACGCAACTCGGTGCCAATGGGTCGCCACGTTTTTTGGCTTTCCCGTGTAAGCATTCAGCATATAATTTTTCCTGTTCGGTATGACAAGAACCACAATTGACTTTCTCTAAATTTTCATCGTGAGGGAATTCTTTTCCTTCAAGATCAGTATGACAGTTAATACATTGAAACTGACTATGAACTGATTTAGCAAATTTCTTTTCGTTAAAATACAACGATACAGTTTTTCCTGCACGTTTTTTTGTGAGGGTTGCATCGCTGTGACAAGCTAAACATTCTTCCGACTCCTGTGCCGATACATTACTTGCGAGCAGGAATAATATTCCAAAAATTATAAAGAACAAATTTATAAAAATGTTTTTTTGACGATTCATAGATTATTTGTTTTTTATATTTCCAACTATATCTTCTTCATAAACTTCAGCAACCCCTTTTTGTTCTTCTCGTTTAATTCGTTCCAACTCAAGGGGATGTTCCTCTTCCATTTCAGTTTCTGTAATCGTACCTTTGAGCCAAGCTAAATTCATAGGATAGACATCGGGGTTGAATATTACAAAATACAAATGCCACACTATAATCGAAAGAGTAGCAAGCCATGCTTCATAATAATGTATGGTTCGTGCAATATCCCATCCTAATTTTGTTAATAAGCCCATAAATGTGTTGTCGAACCACAAGATGAAGCCGGTTATCACCATTACTGCTGTACCCCATATCAGCGCCCAGTATTCGCTCTTTTCAATGTAACTGAAACGATCTAATTTCGGTTTTACATTGCTGAATCCAAAATTATATTTTACAACTCCTATCGCATCTAAAATATCTTTACGAACGGGTAACAAATCTTTAATCAGCTGTTTTCCACGTGGAACAAAGAAAATGTAATAAATATGGTATAAACTTGCCAAAACCATAACTACAGCTGCAATTCGATGTAAAAGACCACGAATTTCGAAAACTAACGGGCTTAGATCCCGAATTGGAACAACCCACCAAGCATCGGGGTATTTCAACATAAAACCAGTTATTACCAGAAGAATAAAACTGATCATCAAACTCATGTGTTGAATTCGTTCAGATAAACTCATTCTGAGATATAGCCGATGACTCACTGTATGATGAGGAATTAATCCACGGCGAAGCATTAATTGGCGTTTTGCCTTTTTTATAAAATCGGCAACGTTATGAACGAACATTCCGCCTACTATCGAAATTATTAAAATGATATATGCGGTTGCTATGAAATATAAAATAGGTTCGTCTTTCGATTCAGCGATAATGTGAACAGAGCCTTTCGCAAAATTTTCGTTAGCACCCGGATGGCAGCTTCCGCAAGTTTCAGCTAAGTTAGATTTGTGGGTTTTAGATGTAGAATCGGTTGAAGATTTTATATCGTGATAACCATGACACGATGCGCAATTTGCAACTGTTACATCCCCTCCCTTACCAGCTAACCCGTGATAGCTATCGGTAAAGGTTGAATAACGTTGAGTTGCAATGCCATATTTTTCAGTTAACTTCAACGATTCGTGACAGGGAGTGCATACTTTGCCCGATACATTAATTGGTGCAATCGGAGATTTTGGATCATCGTGAGGCAATATCGTATGCTCACCATGGCAATCGGTACAAGTAGCCGACGATAATACTCCCTTTGCGATTGCTTTTCCGTGTGAGCTTTCGTTGTATATTTTCGTAACTTCTTGGTGGCACTTTGAACAAGTTTTGGCAACATTGAATTTATTAATAAACGAAGTTGGGTTGCTTCCCTTCTTCATATCGTGGGCACCATGGCAATCGCTACAAGTTGCCGCATTAATTTTTCCTGCCTTCAACGCTTGCCCGTGAACACTCATTTCATAACCTTTGATGAATTCTGCTGAAGGGCTAACAATTGCTCGAACATCGGGATTATCGAGATGACATTTCAGGCAGACTGCTGCTTCTTGTTCACGACAAACTTCTGATTCTTTACTAGCAATCGACTTAATTATATGTTCGCCGTGGCAATCGGAACAGAAAGGGGCACCTTTTACTCCTGCGATGAGAGCTTTCCCGTGGTCGGATTCTAAATAATGCTCGACAACATCTTTATGGCAATTTCCACACGTTTCGGCTTCATGTTTGCGCCCTTCAGGCGTACGAAGCTTTTCTAAGGAAATAATGTTGTGAGTTCCATGACAATCTTTGCATTTTGCCCCTCCCTTTGCTTTGGCATGAACACTATTGGTGTATAAGCCAACCTTATCGCCATTATGACAAGCTAAACAATTCACCGATGTAATCTTCTTTGCATGTGGAATTTCGTTAGCATCAAATCCTTGGTGGCAATCTACACAATTGAATTCTGCATGGGGTGTTGTTGCTAATATTTTTTCGTCTACCCATAGCGAAACAGTTTTTCCGCCTCTTGTCATTGTTAGTGTTTTGTCGCTGTGGCAAGCTAAACAATCTTCCTTCGTTTGTGTAAAAACAAACGACGATAAGCTAAGATAAAGAAACAAGATATTGATAATTTTGAGATTAGAACCAGTCATGATAATTCAGTTAGTCGGTATTTTTTCTTTTAATAGAGCGTTTACAACATTCGTAAGTTGATTAATATCTACAGGTTTATAGAATAAGACATCGACATACTGACGATATATTCTCTCTAAATCTATATTTGAAAATCTATAAACATACAATAAAACGATAAAAAGATTTGGGTGTTGAAGTCGAGCATCACGTATCGACGAAAATACAGTTTCATCTGAAACAGGAGAATCAGCAATTAAAAGATGTATGTTTTTTTCTTTTATAATTTTCAAAAGTTCATCGTTCGATATTGTGAAATAAACTTCGTACATAGATTGAAATAGCAGAGCCAAGCTTTTGCAAAAGTCGGGATCCTTGCTGAAAATCAGAATTTTTTGTGGTATCTTATCTGCCATATCTTGAGTTAAAAATCAATTATTATGCCATCGCCGAAATCCCATATTTATCTGTTTAACAAGATATTTAAGTATAATCAAAAATTAATTTATTCCATCATTGAGAAAAATAATATATAAATTTTTAAAAATGATAAAAAAAAGTCGGAACTGTTGCCAGTTCCGACTTCTGCATAAAGGATACTGAAAATTTGAAGCGAAAATTTTATTTGATGACTAACATCTTCTTTACCGACGAAAAATTACCGGCAGTCATTTTATAAAGATATATACCACTGTTTACAAATTTTCCGAACGAATCTTTTCCGTCCCAGGCAATCGTGTAATATCCGGCATCGTGATGCTTATTCACTAATCGCACTACTTCCTGACCGATTGCGTTGTAAATAATGATAGAAACATTACTTCCCTTCGGAACTTGATACTTTATGTTTGTGATTGGGTTAAATGGATTTGGATAATTCTGACCGAGTGCAAATTCGTTTGGTAAACCACCGTTTTCAGTATTATTCAGAGCAACTATCGAAATTGAGGAGGTATTTCCTTTATTACCCGAAAAATCGAATGCCCGAACAACATAATAATATTTTTTTGTCTGCTCTACAGTTGCATCAATAAACTTGTTATCTGTAGTAGTACCAATTGGCGTCGTGTTTTCGAAATCGAATCCTTCTGTCATTCCACGGTAGATAGCAAAATAATTCACATCTGGGTCTGATGGTATTTGCCAGTCTAATTGAACAGCCACATCAACCATTTTTGCCATCAAACCTTCGGGTGCTCGTGGTACTAAATTGTCGATTGAATATCCACTATCTACACGAGATGTAAATAAAATAGTGTTATCAGTGGCATGACCTGTTATTTTGAATTTCGTCCAATACATCCCTTTAGTTATTGTAGAGTCGAACAGAGTTGGTACATTTAGAGAGTATAAATCATTACCTGAAATTGGCGACTGACCAGCTAATGTCCATACATCACCATTAATCTTGAACTGAGTTCCAATAGTTAAATCTTTCGCGTAATTACTTATTTCCTCAAAAGAGTTTAACACAACAAACTTACCAATAGGCGAGTCATCCAATCGCCAGACACTATACTGCCTGACAGGTTTCACGCTGTCTGATTCGCCTGTAGATTTATACCAGATAACCTGTACCTGTTTTCCTTGATCGTTCGGGACATCTCTGATTGCACCGATTTGGCCCGGGAACAAAGAATAGTAAAGATTATCTATCGTATTTTGTAACAAGGCTACAACATATTTTGGATTGTGTACACCATTGCTTCCATCGTATTTTACATACAAGTAATTCCAGAATGCTTTTTTCAGGAGAGTGGAATCTTTGCTTGCTGCAAGCATAACCCGGTTTATTGAGTCCAATCCTACTGGCGGTAGTAATTTAGCCAGATTTTTCTTTAGTCCATCAACTTCTTTCATAAAAGCTTCCACTTTTCCATTTTTATCGTAGTCATATGAAGCTTTTATTTGATCGAATTTTGTAATACCACTATGGCAAGATAGGCAACCTGTAACGTTATCGTATGTGATCGATGTGTTAGGATCGGTGTAGCTCATTGCCCAGGTATGTCCGCCAATCTTGTTATGGGCTACAGTTCCTGTATCAGGAGTTGCCGACATGTGACATCCGACGCAACTGTTTTGAACATTTTGGTGAGCAACACTCGAAGGTAATGTGGCGCCAAATGTGTGACCGTTTTGTCCTAAAAATATATCAGTCGTTCCCGCATAGTGAGGACCCCATAAAGCGGACATTGCGGTTTGAGTTATATATCTTTGTTCACCACGGCGATATTTATGGCAGTTAACACAAGTTTTTCCGGTGCCAAAATTAAAACTAGAGTAGTTATAACCATTACCCAAAGTATCTGAAGCTATAGGTGTGCTGCGTAATGCCATTGAATGAGGATCATGACAAGTTTGACAAGTTATTGGTGTACGAGTTGCCTGGCTGTATCCAGAAGCAGGCCGTCTATCAAAACTTCTTCCTCTGGTGTAATTTACAAATGCTTGTCCATCATGGCATCGTACACATGCATCGAGAGTGTATGCGGTTACAACAGTCGGGCCTGTGAAACCACGCGTATTTGCAGTACTTGCTACTAATCCGCTGTGTGTAGTGTTTTCCCATTGTGCGTATATGTTATATTTCGTAGGGGCATCGTGGCAAGGGGCGCAAACACCAGAACTCATAGTTTTTGGTTGTTTGCCATCTGTGCCGCCAAAGTGAAGAGCATTTTTGGGACCATGGCAACTTTCGCAGGTAATACCCCCCACAAGGCTCAACATTTTTTTGTCGGTTGTAAGTAGCGAATCAAACAAATTAAATCTCCATGGCTTCCAATCGTTTTCTACAAAACCGACCGCTGTTGCAACATCATCGAACCCGCCATTAACGGCTGCTGCGTTTTTGTTATAACCAGTAGTGTGGCATTTAAAACAGCTTTCGCCCCAATTAGAACCAAGGTTCCCATTCATTCCTCGTTCGAACATAGTTGCATGACTGGATGTTCTCCAAGGTGCATAAACAGTTGTTGCCGTACCACTGCCGGCATGACAACTTGCACAATTAAAACCTGAACCTGCAACATTTTTCGAATTTGTACCTGTATATTTTGCTGCACTAATTACCTGAGTAACCGAATGTGTACCAGCAGCGGTGGTGATGGTTAATTGAACAGTGTAATCTCCGGCTGAATCAGGACGGAAATTGGTGAGTTGGTTTGTGGTTGTTTCCAGTTCTGTAAGTGAGCCGGCTGGTTTTGAGGTTAGTTCCCATAGGTAGCTTAAGGCAGGTTTATATACAGTAGCACCCGATGTATCCCAGCCAGAAAGCCATGCCATTGTACCTACGCCAATTGTGTTTAATCCTGTCGAAACATTATCCCAACTATTAGGATTGGGCAATCCCAGTTCGTTAAGGCGATGAATCGACATTGCCTCGATCTTTATTGCTGCCTTTTGGGATATTGCTACATCGAATAGGAAGGAATTGGCTAATAAGACTAAAAATATTAGTTGAAGTTTTTTCATATACGATCTCCTTTTTTGTTTATTTTTATTGATTAGTTACTATTACACAAATGTTTTTTGTGTAGTAGTTTTTTTTAAAATCATTAATTATAAAGAGAACAAATTCCTCGGGGTGGTATGATTAACACCTCTCAAGTAAGTACTTATGAAAAAATCTGGTTACATTTTACTATTTTTATAAATAAAAATCAAGTATTTTATTTTCTTTATCTAAATCATTTATTTTTCTGAGTCATATTTTTTCATCGGGATACCAAATTCTTGTAATCGGCGGTATAAGGTTGATGTGCTTATTTTGAGTGCTTCAGCCACTTTTTCTTTATCATACGAAAAGACATCCATTACTCTAATAAGATATTTTTTTTCAAACTCTTTCAAGGCAGTATCTAAGCTTTGGATTGACTCTGTAGTATATTGCATGGTGTTTCGCACTACATTATCTGGGAGGTCGTTGAGAGTTATCAGATCGCCTGAAGCGAAAATCACCGCCCGTTCGATTGCATTTTCGAGTTCTCGGACTTCGCCTTTCCAGTGATTATTAATCAACGCACACATAGCTTGATTATCGGCGCCTCGTACTAATTTGCCCAATTGCTTATTCGACTTTTGTATGAAGTGTTGAACTAATAGAGGGATATCGTCTTTGCGTTCAGTTAACGATGGGACCTTAAGCTGAACCACATTCAAACGATAAAATAAATCTTCTCGAAATTGTCCAAGCTCTACCAATTCACTTAAATTTTTGTTTGTGGAGGCAATTATTCGGACATCAATACTTTGAGGAGTAGAATCGCCAACGGAGTAAATTTCTTTTTGTTCGATTGCGCGTAATAATTTCACTTGCAAATGAAGTGGTATTTCGCTTACCTCATCTAAAAATATTGTACCTTTGTCGGCAACTTTAAGCAAACCAACTTTATCGGAAGTTGCGCCTGTAAAGGCACCTTTCCGATGCCCGAATAACTCGCTCTCGAATAATGTTTCAACAATAGCACCACAATTAATTGTAATAAATGGTTTGTTACTACGTGGACCATTCTGATGAATAGCACGCGCTATTAATTCTTTTCCTGTACCACTGTTACCATAAATAATTACATTTCCACAAGATCTCGAAACACATTTTATCGTTTCAAAAAGTTTTTGCATCGCGGCACTCTTTCCTACAATATTATGGAAATCGTATTGACGATTAACTTCGGTTCGTAAAAAAATATTTTCTTGGGCTAACCTTTTTTGATTCGACAATCTCTCGATTTTTATTAACAGATCGTCGAACTCAATAGGTTTGATGATATAATCGTAAGCACCTCGACGTAACGCACCTATTGCGGTTTCGATTGAAGCAAATGCAGTAATTATTATTACGAAAGTTTCGGGAGTTGCCTGCAAAACTCTATCAAGTAATTCTGTCCCTTTCATCTCAGGCATTTCGATGTCGGTTATGATAATATCGAAAGGATTTTCTAAATGTTTGGATAATGCTTCAACACCGTTTGCCGCTGTTTCAACTATGTAATTTTCTTTCTGTAATACAAACGAAATTGAATCGCGAATTATTTCTTCATCATCTACTATTAAAATTTTTTCCGACATCGTGATCTTGTTTCAAGCATTATTTGAATTATTACTTACCTTATTTTCCTTTTTTCGACGGATATAAGCAATAATAGTTCCTACGGTGAGCAGAATCGAACCCAACCAAACAAAATTCATAAAAGGTTTTGTGGAGAATTCAACTAACACAACTTCGCCGGGCGCCACCTGTTCAGTCGGAAAACCACCAAATGTTAGCTCAATCGATCGTGTATCAGCATTAATGTTCGATAATACTACTGTCAAGTTATCTCCCTGACAACTCGGTAACTTGGCTAAAGGCGAAAGTTTCCGATCCCCTTCATAAATCATTTCTGGTTTTATCGAATAAACACTATCGTGGTATATAACTTTTAGATTGGCAGCTATCTTCATATTCGATGACATCTGATGGTTTTCAAATTCAAAACCTAAAAATTCGATTAGATAATCAAAATAATTTTGTTTCTCACCCTTGCTTAATACAATTTTTTCAGGAGACTTTTGAGTGTTTTGTTGGCGTTCCATCACTGAAATATATAAATCCTTTAGCGGAAAAATAGTAATATCGGGTTCACGCATCCATGCGTTGTTATATTGACTGAAATATAATTTTGGATGTTTCTTATAAACATCCCTTCCTTTTTCGATATCAATATTAATGTTAGTTTTTCCGTTGGGTAAATCGGTGGCGTTTAAATAGGTAAGATTATATCCTAAAGCCACACCAGGTTTATTCTGTTCGAGTTGAACCTGTACTGACTTGTCATAATTCCCCGAAACAATAATTCCAATCAACAACATTCCCACACCAAAATGCCCCAGCGGAGCTCCGATGTTTAGCCAACTGATTTTTACCTGACTAATTATTACCATCATATTCGTCCAAACTGCAAATACAGAAGCAAAAATAAATAACAAGAGATCAAACTTGTGTACACCAAAAAAGTAAGCGGCAATTGTTGAAACAATTGCAAGTGAAATTGATATCATTAAACGTTTTTTAAACAAACCTACAGTATAAACTCCCCAAACCAAAAGGGGTGTAATACCAAGCAAAAGAGCCATTACAATACCGATTGGGAAATTTACTTTATCATAAAAACTGATATCAACTTGCGAAGGACTTGAGGCAAACAAACCAGTAATAATAGGTGAAGAGGTCCCTATAGAAATGAAAAATGCTGATACGGCCAAGATAATCATACCCCAGAAAATTCCGCTTTCACGATTTAAGTGGAAAGGATCAACTTTTGTAGATGTTATTTTTGAGATATTTTTTATTAAGAGATAGAGCCCCGTCAACAAACAAGCTATCATAAAAACAGTTAAGAAAACATTTTGCCCGTTATCCTGAAATGAGTGGACTGAAAAATTAGCTAACAAACCACTTCGTGTCAGGAATGTTGCATACACAACCAGCACGAATGATAGAATAGCTAATACATAATTAAATTTTACAAGTGAGTTTTTAAATTTTTGAATCAACAGGCCGTGGAACAAAACAAGAATAGTTAGCCAAGGGACTAAGGAAGAGTTTTCGACTGGATCCCAGCCCCAGAAACCGCCCCAGCCTAGAACTTCGTATGCCCAGAAACCACCTATAATAATTCCAGCTCCGAGAGTTATTGATGACAATAAAGTCCATGGTAAAGCTTCTCGTATCCAATTATGAAAATCGTTTTTAACAAAAGCTGCCAAGGCTAATGCGAAAGGGATAGTAATTGCGGCATAACCAAAGAACAAAATCGGAGGGTGCACTACCATCCAAGGATCCTGAAGAAGAGGATTTAATCCAGCACCATCAAGAGGGGTTTGCGGAAGCAACTCGAAAGGACCTTTATCGACCATTAAAAAAATAAAGAATGCCTTTACCAAGAGGAAGAATAACATTCCCCACGACTCGTATTGCTTTGCAGTTGGTATAAATATCATCCCGAAAATACTGATGCAGAGTGTCCAAAATAAATAAGAACCCTCTTGCCCAGCCCAGAAGGATGATATCAGATAACCAAGTGGTAAATCGCGCGAACTGTATCTGTAAATATAATCGTATTGGAATTGGTGCGATAATATAAGATACAATAAGTAACTGCTTGCGAATAAAATAATACCGAATGTGATTTTGTAAAATATTCTTGCAGTCTTCAATAACTGTGTATCACCATTACGAGATGTGAAGTAAAAATATGCTGATATAAGTGTAGTGATTAATGCTGCTATTAATGTAAGAACACCAAAATTCATATTTATTTCCTTTTAGTTTTTTCTTTTGATTGAGACTATTGAGTTAAGTTTTTCAATTAATGTGCCATAGGATGAATTGCTTTAAATAACTGAATCTTTCCATATAATTTTTGATGCGAACTTTAATTTTCTCATTAATAAGAAGTAGCCAAGCTAATTTCTTAATTCTGGGAAGCTTGAGGAGTTAAACTTTTTCTATCCCTAATTCATCCATTTTTCTGTAGAGCGACGAAACGCTGATACCTAATTCTTCAGCAGTTTTTTCTTTATCGAATCCAAAGATAGCCAATTGTTGTTCAATATAATTTCGTTCGAATTCTTTAACTTTGTCTTTCAATTTGGGCGAGCCGATGTTCCCTTGTGAATAAAATTTAGGTTTAAAATCCTCGGGAAGATCTTTCATCGTAATATATTCTCCTTCGGCAAAAATAAGTGCACGCTCAATTACGTTTTCGAGTTCACGTACTTGACCTTTCCATTTGTGATTCATCAGAGCGCGTATAACATCGTTGTTAGCTCCACGTATGTGTTTACCCATTCTCTCGCAATGTTTTGTTATGAAATGTTGAACGAGTAAACTTATATCTTCCCTTCGTTCCTCTAAAGCGGGGAGATGTATATTGAAGATGTTAATTCGGTAAAATAAATCTTCGCGGAATTTTCCTTGCTCGACTAATTCTTGTAACGATTTGTTCGAGGCTGAAATAATTCTAACATCAATTTTGGTCTGATTTGTACTACCTACAGGGAGTATCTCTTTTTCTTCTATAACTCGTAGCAATTTAACTTGTAAATGCAATGGTATTTCACTGATTTCATCCAGAAATATTGTTCCTCCATTTGCTATTTTGAACAAACCCTCTTTGTCCATAGTCGCACCAGTAAATGCACCCCTCTTATGTCCAAACAGTTCGCTCTCGAAAAGTGTTTCAACAATTGCACCACAATTAATCGCTACAAATCTATTCGATGCTCGGTTGCTGTTGTAATGAATCGAACGAGCTACCAATTCCTTACCTGTACCGCTTTTGCCTGTTATCAAAACTGTCCCATCAGTTTTTGCTACCTTTTTTATTAACTCGAAAACTTTTTTCATCGCAAAACTATTGCCGATGATATTATTAAAATCATATTCGCGATTTAATTCGGAACGCAAGTACATATTTTCTTGGAGTAACCTCCTGTAATCGAACAGACGCTTCACACGAACTATCAGGTCGTCGAACTCCAACGGTTTCAAAATATAATCGTGTGCACCGAGGCGCAATGCCGATATTGCAGTGTCGATTGAGGCATAAGCTGTTATTATAAAAACAAATGTTTGTGGAGAATATTGACGGATTTTTTTTAAAAGCTCGATACCTTTCATCTCAGGCATTTCGATATCCGAGATTACTAAGTCGTAACTTTCACTTTGTATTTTTTCAAAAGCTTTGGCGCCGTTTTCAGCTTCGTCAACTTCATAATTTTCTTTTTGGAGGACGAAAACTAAAGATTCACGGATTATGCTTTCATCATCGACAATTAAAATTTTTTCTGCCATTTTTTTCCTCTTTTATTATCTCGGTAATGTAACTGTAAATATACTTCCAACTCCGACTTCACTTTCAAATTCAATTTCGCCCCCAAAATTTTTCACTATCCCATAACTTACCCATAAACCGAGTCCAGTTCCCTCGCCCACTTTTTTTGTAGTAAAAAATGGCTCGAATATTTTATCCTTTATTTCTTCAGGGATTCCTTTACCCTTATCTTGGATGCGAACCTGTATATTATATCCGCGTATCATTGTTTGAACTTTTATTTCACCCGGTTTACCATCCATCGCATCTACAGCGTTTAGAAGTAAGTTGATAAATACTTGTATGATTTGATCTTGCACTATAGTTACTTTGGGGAGATTATTATCAAGTTCTAAATTAAATACAATATCTCTGGATTTTTTTCCATAACGAACTATGTTAACAGCATCCTGTATAATTTTATTTAAATCTGTTGATTTTACTTCATAGTTCGATGGCCTCGAAAAATCTACAAGTTCACGAATAGTTCTTGCTATTCGATTAATCTGATTTTTAACTAGCTCCAATTTTTCTTTTGCAAAACTGTCATCAGTAGTTCTCTGAATTACTTGCACTAATGAAGAGATAGATGTTAGTGGGTTTCCAACCTCGTGGGCAATACCGGCGGCTAATTGTCCTACTACTGAAAGTTTTTCAGCATGACTTATCTGCCGTTTTAGCTTTTTTATTTCGGTGATATCACGAACAATTGCCGAACTTCCGATTATGTTTCCACTCGAATCGCGAACGAGTGTTCTAGTCAATTGTATTGAAATTCGATTGCCATCTTTAGTTAGTCGCTCTGTTTCATAATTATTGATGTAGCCTTTTTTCTCAAATTCCTGATTAATAAATTCTAATTCACCATTACGTACAAGATCGGGGGGTACAAGTATCCTAAAATTTTTACCAATTACTTCCTCAGCTTTGTAACCATAAATTTTTTCAGCCCCTTTATTCCACGAACGGATGTTATACTCCAAATCGAGTCCGATTATAGCATCTGTTGAATCATCCAGGATTGCCGACATATAAGCTTCAAGTTTTTCAAGCTCATTTTCTAATCGACGTTGTTCAGTTAAATCGTGATGAGTTCCTAAATATCCAATAATCTTCCCGGATGGTTCGATGATAGGTGAAACGATAAGACGTTCGTATATTGGCGAACCGTTTTTGTGCCTGTTTTCGATTTCGCTGGTCCACACCTTTCCTACCTTTATTGTATCCCACATTTTATTCCAAAATTCTCTGGGATGTTTGCCACTTTTAATAATTTTAGGATTTTGCCCGATTAATTCCTCTTTCGAATAGCCTGTTACTTTTTCGAAGGCAGGATTTACATAAATTATTTTACCGTTTTCGTCAGTAATTTCTATCGGATTGACTGTATAATGAATTGCATTAGCAAAGCGCAGCAGCTGAATTTGAGCTCGCCTTTGCTCGCTTATGTCGCGGGCGCTTAAAAATATTATTGGTTTATCGGTGCTAACCTTTTGCAAGCGGACAATGGAAATAGTAACGTTCAGAATGCCAGATTTTTTTGAAATCAATTCAGATTCGAGTGATGAGATGGTTTTGTTTTTTAATAAACTTTGGATCGATTTTTGGAAAGCAAGCCTGTGTTCTTCGGTGATAAGCTGAATCATAGGTTGACTCACAATTTCACTACGAACTAAACCCAACGACTCGGATGCTGATGGATTAATGTCGATTATGTAACCGTCGCAGTCGATTAAAAAACAATAATCGGTAGATTTTTCAAATAGCTCTTTGCCGCTTAAGAATTGCATTTCGACTTAAAATTTAAAACGAACTTTGGGGCTCGATACATTTATAATAACCTTGAAGTCCTTATATTCATTCTGTTTTTCAAGTATTGCCTGACGGAATGCCTTGCGTTTGTCTTTTCCGATAATATAACGTGCACTCAAAATTGGTTTCCAATCCTCAAGAAAAGCACTATCGAGTGTTATGATATGATCGACTTTAACCTTGTTTGCAACTTTCGTTAGCTCCAAGTTAATTTTTTGAGCAATTTCTTTTTCTTTGAATAGAACACGTTCTTGTTGTTTATAGTCAGTCCTTTGGATTTTCGAATCGCGTGTTTGTAATCGTGCGCTAACGGCTCGTTCCTTCGAGGTTGCAGTAACTTCGTTCAGTATTTCACTATCCATCACCAAAACTTCCACATCCCAATCGATTGCATCGTGAACATCGATTAAGCTATGTAAAAAATCTAAATACCGATCTTCTACAACTCGCACAACTGCTTCGCGCCCCTGTTTTAATGTCCAAAAATCTAAAGGTACTAACATCTCAGTTGTATGTATCTGATTCAAAGCATATGCATATTCTAATTTTAATTTCATTCCTTCTTGTGGTTTTAAAATATGTACCCCTGTTTTTATTGTTACATATTTGTCTAAACCTATCTTGCTCATAAACAATCGAACATCACCATAATCAACGCCGAATATATTCCCCTCATTACCGATACCTTTTACATCTAACTCAACCGACGGAAATCCTTTACCTTCACTATTCGGTGCGTATGTAAACCCATATAAACATAACCAGTCGTCTGGATAAATTTCAACCAGAGTCTTTTTCTCTTTTTTAAAAAATACTGACGGGCGTTCCGATTCTGTCGGCTCGTCGATATCTTTTGAATGTACAAATACACCTTTTTGTGTAATGATTTCTTTTTCCTCAGAAACAATCTCTTGTGCTTGTTCCTGTTGCACCATGCCAATTTCACTATCAACTGTTTTTTCTACAGATTTGGGAATTTCTAATTCTTGGATAATAGGTGGAGGTTTTGTGGACTGTTCGAATCGAACTGGCTCACTTTCGATTGAACTTGCCTTGATAGCAATTTCATCAATTTGTTTCGATTCAACTTCTACTTTGGGCTTCGATAATTCTTTGACATCTTCTTGGGGGAGAATGGAAGTTTTTGTGGAATGATGTAATTCTTTTTCTTGTTGTGTTCCAATTTTTTGGATAAATGATTGATGCAGACGTTTGGCAATTTCGCCTCGCTTTTCGCTATCTAAAAATATTTCGAACTCATTTAAAAATTCTTCAGTAACTTTTTCGGGGGGATAAGCTGTAAATTCAGAAAGATATTGTTTGATTTTTTCACGATCCTTTAATCTTTCCGACATTTCTTCTAAGAGAAGTGCGGTTAATTTATCTTTAAATCGTGATGTCATATTTTACTAAATCCAAATAATTCATATAAATAGTATGTTTTTAGATGTATTAAATTCTAAAGAACACATTCATCCAAACGGAGTTTTTTCCGCACGTGATATCTGCGGAGAGTGAGGGTCTCGAACCCCCAAATCCTTGCGGATGTCCCGCTTGCAGCTTTAAACTTGCGGAGGGTGAGGGACTTGAACCCCCACGTCCCGAAGGACGGCAGTTTTCAAGACTGCTGCCATACCATTAGGCGAACCCTCCAGAATCTAGCTCACCGCAAGCGGGATGACTTACCATTGGCCAAACTCTCCAATGGTTCATATATTTAGCTTATTTTTCGCACTTAATATATGAAAAATGTTTGTAGGAATCAATCTACACTTTTTTTTGGATTTCATACACCTTGATTGTATTCAAAATGTGATGTTCGTAAAGTGGAAAACCTGCCAAAAACACAACTATATCCCCCTTCTTCAAATACCTTTTTTCGAGAAGTATTTTTTGGATTTTTCCAAATGCTTCGTCGGCATTATTTTTTAATTCTCTAACAACAACGCTCCTTACCCCATAAACCAAATTCAACCTACGACAAACCAGATCACTTTCTGTGATGGCTATTAAGTTTGCATTAGGGCGATGCTTGGCAACACGTATCGCTGTTTCGCCGGTTAAGGTAACGGCTATAATTGCATTCGCTTTCAATTGATTTGCAAGTACAACCGCCGACTTCGCCAATGAATCATAAAAATCATTAGCTCCAACAACTCTCATAGTCGATTCTTCTTTCAGTTGTACAGTCCTTAAAATATTATCCATCATTCGCACTGCTTCGATAGGATATTTACCGATCGATGTTTCGCCACTTAACATCACGGCATCGGCTCCATCAAGAACTGCATTTGCTACATCACTTACCTCGGCTCGCGTTGGGCGCGGGTTGTGAATCATCGTTTCCAACATTTGAGTTGCAACTATTACTGGCTTCCCTATTTCGTTGCACTTACGAATTATATTTTTTTGAATCATCGGAACTTCTTGTAGCGAAACTTCGACTCCTAAATCCCCCCGAGCAACTATAACACCATCAGCCGACTCGATTATTTCATCGAGATAATCGAGAGCTTCCGGTTTTTCAATTTTTGCAATAATTGGTAAATACTTGTTAGTTTTTTTCGCAATATATCGTTTGAGTTGTTTAATATCATCAACAGAGCGAACAAAAGATAAAGCACAATAATCTACATCGTGTTTTAGCCCAAACATTATATCATATTTATCTTTTACAGTCAAAGCCGGCGAGCTAACTGCTACACGAGGTAAATTCATCCCTTTGTTCGATGTAAGCAATCCTCCGTTGATTACCTTACAGGTAACATCTTTTCCGCTGACATCGATAACTCTCAATTCGATTCTTCCGTCATCTATCAAAATTCTATCCCCTTTTTTTACATCTTTAGGAAAATTTTTATAAAGTGTCGGTATTTTTTTCCTGTCAAGTTTCGAATAATTTTTATCGGTGGTAATAATTATTGAATCGTTCCGGTTCAGTGATAAAGGTTCAGATATCAGTTTTCCAATTCTGATTTTTGGACCCTGTAAATCGATCATTATCGCAACTGGGCTGTGCATTAACTTTGCAGCTTTCCTGATATTAGTAATATATTTCAAATGCTCACTATGAGTGCCGTGCGAAAGATTCAAACGGGCTACATCCATCCCCGATTCTATTAACTGCGATATCTTTTTAACATCGGCTACAGCCGGACCAATTGTGCAGACAATTTTTGTTTTTGCAGAAATATTTTTTTCCATAAGTATTTTCAAATTAATTATTATCCGAATTGAGTTAGAATCACACCACAGATTGCAATAATTCCACCAATAATAAATATTGGTGTTAGTGATTGTCCTAAAAGTACAACTGTTAACACTGTTGTAATTACCGGTTGAAGATTTGTAAAGATTGCCACTTTACTTGTCTCGATTTTTCCGAGTGCATAGTACCACAGTCCATAACCCAAAACCGAAGTTCCTAAACCTAAATACAAAATCCCACCAACGTCAACAGTACTTATATGAGAAAAATCAAAGTTAACTACTCCAAACATCCCAAATGGCAAAAATATAATCGCCCCAAGAATCATTGTAGCTGAACTTGTTTTAAAAGCACCATATTTCAAAATTAATTTCTTTCCAAAAACTGTGTACATACTCCACGACAAAACAGCACCAATCAACATCAGATTACCGAGTGTGTATTCCGATTTAAAGTCAACTCCTCTGTCGAATACAACCAATAATATTCCTATCAAGGCAATACCTATACCTAAACTTTTTACAAGAGTAAGTTTTTCGTTGAAAAAGAAATAAGATAATATCAGTACCATCGTAGGCGTTGTTGCATATAGTAACGATGCGTTTGCCGGCGTAGTAAATTTTAAAGAGTACAGAAAAACAAACTGATTTAAATATATAGCCAAAACAGCGAGTAAAAAAATCAACGGATAATCCGATTTATCGAACTTAAAGATTGCCTTACGAAAATAAGAAATTAGCAGCAAACCGATAGCGGCAATTATAGAACGCAGCATAGTAAGCGTAACTGGGTCAATACTGCCTACCATCACCTTTGAAACGATGTGTGTTCCACTACCTATTAGTTGTTGGAATATTAGAACAATATAAACTGACAAATATCAAAACCTTTCAAAAACTATTTGTAAATATATGATAAAAAAGTCGGAAGAACAATCTTTGTTTCACCATAACTTTTTCTTATCTTTACCTCAATCTTTATGGATAATTGGCGAAAAAACTTATATACAATTTGGTTTGCACAATTTCTGGCGATGGTTGGGATGAATTTAGTGGTTCCATTTCTCCCTTTTTTTATTCGCGAGCTCGGTGTTACTGACAATGACTCGATAGCAAAATGGAGCGGATTTGTATTTGCAGCCCCATTCATGTTATCATTTTTTTTTATACCGTTTTGGGGAGCTGTCGGGGATAAATACGGACGAAAATTAATGGTTGTTAGGGCAATATTTGGACTTGCTATTGCTCAACTTTTAATCGGGTTTAGCCCAAATGTGGAATTCTTATTTTTCTTCCGACTAATACAAGGTGCGATAAGTGGCTTTGTTCCGTCGGCTTTAGCTTTGGTTTCGTCAACTTCACCTAAAGAACAAACCGGATATGCAATTGGATTTCTGCAAACATCTACTGCAGCAGGAACTGTTATCGGTCCCCTTGTGGGTGGTTTACTCGCTGATATTGTGAGCTATAGGTCGATATTTTTTATCGTTGCATCATTATGTTTCGCTGCCGGTTTTATGGTCATAAAAAACGTAAATGTCGAAGAAAATAAATCGGGTAACGACGATACTGAATTTACTTTAAGAAAAAATTACGAATATGTTTTTAACTCGAATAGAATTAAAATAGCATTGTTTTTAATTCTAATAACCCAGATAGCCATTGTATTGGTTCAGCCTACCTTCGCTTTATTTGTGGAAACATTCCCGATTGATAAAAGCTATTTATCCACAATCACAGGTGTTACCTTTTCGATAATGGGTGTGTTTATGGTATTCTCATCCTCCAATTGGGGAAAATTATGCGACAAGAAAGGTTATCGACTTAACCTTACAATTGCAACATTTGGTGCGGCTTTAAGTTTGATAATGCAAAGTATTGCAACATCGATAATACAAGTAATTTTACTGCGCGCAATGCTTGGAATATTTTTAGGTGGAATTATTCCCTCACTCTATTCTTATGTTTCAAAAAATACAGAATCATCGCGTCAGGCAGGTGTAATGGGAATTGCATCGAGCGCTTTTATACTCGCCAATTTAATCGGTCCCCTTTCAGGTGGATATTTTGCAGCCCATTTAGGATTACGTGAAACTTTTTTAGTGTCGGGGGTAATCTTGCTCGGCGCCTCGTTCACCATTTTCCGATTCTTGAAAGAACCAATTGCTGCATCCTCCAAGGGAGAGAATGTTTTTATATCCGAATAACTTTTCTGCCTAAACGGGCACTTCAGAATTTTGCCCCATCTAAAATATTAATTGGGAGTTTGAATCTTCGGAAATGTTTTAAATTAAATGTTAGTAAAGAGCTTATGTTATTATCAATCGCTGTTTGGGCTAAATAAAGATCATAAATTTGAGCCCCAGTAACAGACTTTAATGCATTAGCTCTATCCAAACATCTCGCGTATGTATCAGGTTTTGGGTGAATCATAGCAAATATTTGCCTGTAATTTCCTAATTCCTCTACAACTTTCCTTGGCGGCACATTAAACCTGGTTGCTACCGAATAAAATTCAAATAATACTTGTTCAGATATGCAGCCAATAAAATCAGTAACCCGAGCAAGTTCAAGTATCGGGAAGGCATGTTTATGATGTGGGAGATTTTTAAATGCTGCATGAAGTAAGATACCTGTATCGAGAGCTATAACTTTCACTGTACCACCTTATCGCTTGTAAGCAAGAGTTCGTAAATCAACTTTTTCAGAAATTTCCTGATCAAAGACTTGAAAATCGCCTTTATACATCGGTACTGATTTTTTACGGAAATCTTCCACTGAATATTCAAATTTATTAGAGGATTTTTTTAAAATGTTTATCCTAACACTTTTTCTTTTATTATTTTGTGTAATTGTTTTCATCTCGTTATATCCTTTATGAAATTACATTTAAATATATACTGTTTACTGCATTAAAACAAATATTTTCGTACTCGCTGCTTCAGCCGTAATACTCACTACGCTCAAACCTTGCAATAGTATTTCTTTGCCGTAAGCTCTGAATATTTATATTTTTGGTTATCAAACAAACTCATCGCTTTTTATTTTTTTCTTTTAGTTGCTTCACTATTTTATCAAAAAAGGAGTTCATCAAAATATCTTGCGTCAAATTTTGAATCTTTTATAAATCTATACTTGTCAATAGAAAAACCCTTGAGAATATAATTTTTCAATTTATCGGTTGCCCAGGTTCTGAACTGCGTGCCTCTGACGGTTTTCACTCTATATCCAACGGCAATAATTGCCTCAAGTGAATAATGTTTTGTTTTATATTTTTTCCCATCGGCGGCAGTTACCGAGATATCCTCAGTAACTGAATTTATATCCATTTCCTTTTCAGCAAATATGTTTTTCAGATGAAGCGATATATTATCAACGCTGCATTCAAATAACTCCGCCATCAGTTTTTGAGTGAGCCAAAGATTTTCATCAGAAAACAAAACCCCGATTTGGATTTTACCATCATCAATTTCGTAAATTGTGATTTGATTTTTATTTTCCATTTTCACCTATTTTCATCTTGCCATAATCTAATTAAAATCATTACTTCAGTCAACAATTTGTTTCATAAACTGAATTTCCATATCTTTTCCCACGAATTTACTAATCAATATCATAGGAAAGAAAACAATGAAACAGCTATTAACCTTTGGAGTTATTGTAATGTTATCAATAATTCTAATTTCGTGTCAAAATGAAGAAAAGAAGGAACAGGTTATGAAAATATCCGAACAAACTATTCAAAAAGTAATTAAGGAGTTGGGGACAAAATTTCCGGCTGAAACATCTCGAATCGATAAAGGTGTAAAACAGGCAGCACAATTCTGGCGGCAGGAAGATGGGACAGAGGAAGATTTTATTAAAGTTTGTAACGACTACTTTATAGGCGACCCCAAACTATTAAAAGAAACGTTTCTCCGATTACAGAAAAATTTTGAATTGGTTTACGGTTACATGACTGAACTGAGCCGCGATATAAGCATCCCACTTCACGAAGATACTGGCGAATTATTACCGGTCGATTATTTGTTCGGCGAATTCTCCCCTTTCGCACATCTCGAAGACGATTTTTTTAAAACAAAAATTGCATTTGTGGTCTTATTAAATTTTCCAATTACTACACTTGAAGAACGCTTGGAATCGGGCAACAAATGGACGCGTGAAGAATGGGCAAAAGCTCGCCTTGCCCAGATGTTTTCGAAGCGTGTTCCTGCCGAAGCTAATCAAAAATCAGCACAAGCATACAACAACGCAGAAAACTATATTAGTAGTTACAACATTTTTATGCACAATCTGCTAACTGAAAATGGCGAAAGATTATTCCCCGAAGGGAAAATACTATTAAGCCACTGGGGTTTACGCGATGAACTAAAAGCACAATATGCAAACGCCGATGGATTGCCTCGTCAGGAAATGATACGCACGGTGATGGAAAAAATTATACGCCAGGAAATTCCAAAATCAGTTATCAATAATCCCGATTTGGATTGGACGCCATCAACAAACCAGGTTGCACCCGCTCCAAACTCCAAACCCGACACTAAAGCCGATAACACTCCTGAGCCAAACACTCGATACGAAATGTGGCTAAACATTTTTAAAGCTCAACGCGAAATAGATAAATACTATCCTCACCTTCCGACGTTGATGGATAGAAGATTTAAAAAAGACCGCGAAATTCCTGAAGCTCAATTCGAGGAATTATTAAAATCTATTTTAACATCCCCTCATATTAAACAAACTGGAGAATTGATTGAAAAGCGACTCGGTCGGAAATTGAAACCGTTTGATATATGGTACAATGGATTCAAAGGACAAGGGAATGTTAATGAAACAGAGTTGGATAAAATTGTGAAATCAAAGTATCCGAATGTTGCAGCTTTCGAAAAAGACTTGCCTAATATTCTTACAAAACTTGGATTCTCTTTTGATATGGCTCAGTTCCTCGCCAGTAAAATTGAAGTAGATGCTGCACGAGGTTCGGGGCACGCAATGGCAGCCGGCAGGTTGGTAGATAAAGCCCACTTGCGGACGAGAGTTCCAAAAGATGGAATGAATTATAAAGGATACAACATTGCATTACACGAATTAGGACATAATGTCGAGCAGGTGTTGTCATACAATAAAGTAGATTATACACTCTTGCGCGGTGTACCCAACACAGCCTTCACTGAAGGATTTGCTTTCGTGTTCCAATCGCGCGATTTAGAGTTATTGGGTTTTAAAGAAAAAGACATCAACAAAGAACATCTCGATGCATTAAATACTTTATGGCAAACATACGAAATCAGCGGTGTCGCTCTTGTGGATATGTATGCTTGGAGATGGATGTATAAAAATCCAAATGCAACTCCTGCACAATTAAAAGATGCAGTTATTCAAATTGCGAAAGATGTTTGGAACGAGTTTTATGCACCGGTGTTTGGAGAGAAGGATGTAATTCTCTTGGCAATTTATTCACATACGATAAACTCAGGACTTTATACTCCCGATTACCCCCTCGGACATATTATTGCTTTTCAAATTGAAGAGTATTTGAAAAAAGGAAACCTCGCGAATGATATGGAGAGAATGTGTGTTCAAGGCGCCATAACACCAAATCTGTGGATGGAAAAAGCAGTTGGGCAACCAATCTCAACAAAACCGATGCTAAATGCTGCGGAGAAAGCTTTGGCTGTTATTCAATAATTTTTTAGTGTAGAGGCTGACTAAAAAGTCATTGCGATCCCGACTTCAGTCGGGAGAAGCAATCTCAACGTGTCGTTTTTCAATTGAATT
>CAMTVZ010000065.1:0-11650 GCA_947085285.1 uncultured Ignavibacteriota bacterium | reverse complement strand
TTCCTGTACGGTGACTGGAGTTCAGACGTGTGCTCTTCCGATCTAGGTCACTCAACTTTTGGAGTGCAAAGATTGTTAAAAAAATCAAGGTTTCAATTCCTTTTAAAGCTAAACCCCGTTTTCATTCGCTTCGCTCTTTCATCGGGGCGAGCAGGTCAAGAGTTTTCGTAGCTAATTCCGATGTAATCGGAATGAGCGAAGATCCCGCTCCATTTATTTTGGAGCGGGACAATTCCTTTTAAAGCTAAACAGGTCACTCAACTCTTACTGCACAATTAAATATGCTAATACAGGTTTAAGAGTTTCAATTCCTTTTAAAGTTAATCCCCGTTTTCATTCGCTTCGCTCATTCATCTGGGCAAGCAGGTCACTGAACATTACAATTGTCATTCGTCATGTTTGTCGTATTAGAGAGAGTTTCAATTCCTTTTAAAGCTAATCCCCGTTTTCATTCGCTTCGCTCTTTCATCTTGGCAAGCAGGTCAATAGTTTTCGTAGCGAATTCCGATACAATCGGAATAAGCGAAGATCCCGCTCCATTTATTTTGGAGCGGGACAATTCCTTTTAAAGCTAATCAGGTCACTCAACAATTCAAAAGCAGTTGCAGCCAGCGGGAACAAAAGAGTTTCAATTCCTTTTAAAGCTAAACAGTTCACTCAACAACTACGAGTCGGCGAGTTTGAAAAGGAAATATATTGGTTTCAATTCCTTTAAAAGCTAATCAGGTCACTCAACCTTAGGCGGACCGCGAGTTGCCAAAGATGTTAGAGAAAGGGTTTCAATTCCTTTTAAAGCTAAACCCCGATTTCAATCGCTTCGCTCTTTCATCTTGGCAAGCAGGTCAAGAGTTTTCGTAGCGAATTCCGATGTAATCGGAATGAGCGAAGATCCCGCTCCATTTATTTTGGAGCGGGACAATTCCTTTTAAAGCTAATCAGGTCACTCAACCTTTAATGAAGGAGTTTTCTTGAATCAATTAGGAAGAGTTTCAATTCCTTTTAAAGCTAAATAGGTCACTCAACCAGTGTTCCAGATAGATTTATCCTATCACAAAACCTCAAGAGTTTCAATTCCTTTTAAAGCTAAACACCGATTTCAATCGCTTTGCTCTTTCATCGGGGCGAGCAGGTCACCCAACACCGCTGGTTCGTTCACATCTGTAAAGAAAGCCACAGAGTTTCAATTCCTTTTTAATCACAACAGGTCTTACAACCGCACAGTTATAACTAATTGATTTTTAATCAGTTAGTTGACTACTTTCTATCGTGAAAAATATTTTCCGAGATTCACTATATTTCCTTTAATTTTATCAAGGAAATTGGAAAAAAACTTGTTGCGTTTGTTGGTACTTATTAAAAACTGTGCTAAAACACATTTATAATATGTCAAAGAACAAAACAGATTAATTTAATATTTCATACTTACCTAAGCCATAAACATAATCGCTACCTACGTGTAAATACTCGCCTAATCTGACAAGATTTATAAAAGGTGTGATACTACCTTTATAAATAACTTCACCGACAAATCCACCTAACTTTTTTAATTGCTTCTTGTTCATATCATAATAATCTATAAAGCTTAGAGAATTTTTTTGTAGCAAGACTCCTTTTGCCATTAATTCAATTTCTTTATCGAGATAAACTTCATCTCCTCCGCAGAATATTCTCTGCAGGAGATTTAAACGTTGAAATAATACTTTCAGCAAAAACTCAAAATTTAATTTATCGTCTTTATCCATCATTATTGGTTCAAAAGACTTTTCTTTTTCAATCCGAGTTGGAGAGATAAAATTTAGTATTAGTTGATTTGCTTTTATATCATCACATTCATGAATCATTGTCAAAGACGGTGTAATGTTTTCAACTTTGACTAGTTTAAAATTACCCCTGCCTATTCCTTTCTCCCTTCCTAACCAATAATTTAAACCCAACTCGGCTACGGCTTTGATAAAATCGTCAATGAATTGATTAGCCGAACCGATTAAAATAATTTTAAACTTGATTATATCATCCTCATCAAACCGCCTTTGGTTTGTAAATGGGGGTTCGATGATATAACCTCGTGGAGGATTTACACCAACTTTTAGGCTTAATTGTTCGCTTTTACTTATTCTTTTTTCCCAAATTTCATTGAACCTATCTGGACTAGTTGTTTTTTTTAAAGCGTTTCCTATGCTATTCCTAAGATGAATGCCAATAAAGCCAGGTGGAAAAATAATAGACTTTGTTACCTGTGCAGTAAATTCATAAGTATAGAATTCTAATTTTTCAAAAAGAATTGGTTTCATGTTAAAAATTAATTTGGATCGTGATTAAATATTTCAAACTTGTCAATACCCTGACCTGGAGCCGAGTGAAATAATCTCTTAACTATGCCGTGCAAAGCGTGTGCAATTTTAAGATAAAGCCAGATAGGTGCTCGACCGGTTATGATTACTTCTTGGTAGTTCAGTAAGTTTGAATGAAATTGTATAATGTACATATTTTTCTTTCTTATACAGTTGAGGTCCAGTTACTTCGACTTCTGGTGCTACAAATTTTAATGGCTGTAAATCAACCATTTGCGAGCCAATTTGTTGAGCTAGTGCACGAATATCACCTTCGTTTGTCAGGAGAGCATTTTCAAAACGCATCAACTCATTCCCCTCGAAATAAAACTTTCCGGTGAATCGCTTTGGAAGATAATCTTCTTCCCATTCTTCACTCATTTGCTGATACCAAACCAGTATTGCTACAAAAAGTGTAAGGAGAGTAATGACTGGTTCGTATATATTCCACCACCCTTCTTTCAACTTAAATAAAATCACAATCAGAACAAGTCCAATGAGTAGAGTAAACAGTAAACGCCATTTACCGAGTGCTTGTTTTAAACTCATGAAAATTCCTTTCTTATAGGTTTATATAACATCTCTTGGTTTGGGTAAAACAGGTCTATTTCTGAATTCATTCACAGATTTTTGTTTACCTCTTTCCATCACTGGATTACCATTTTTATCAAAGACTTTTCTTTGAATTTCCATATATCGGGTTTTTTCATCATCAGGTCTGCGTTCAAAATCCAGCATCTTTTTTAATTCTTTCATTCTATCTAATTCCCAAAGATTTTTTTCCTTATACTCAGTTTTGTTTGGGTCTATCGTTATGTTATTAATATTACACAATATGTAGTTTGCAAATTTATCTTTGAAATCTTGAATCTTTTTACCGTCTTCAAGGAGGGGTTTTTTCTCAGTTTCCCATTCATCAGAAAATAATTTCTCATATCTTTCTTTACGATTAGAGAGATTGAGTGTGGGGGTAATCCTGATAGATCCAAGTCCGAGCGGTTTGCCCATACCAATTTTATGGCAGCATTCATTAGGGAGATCGAGTGCAAAAAGTAAAGCACCAAGTTCAACATCGGATAGGTTTTCGAAGCGGATGCGGCCGGTGAAGGTTGTACCTTTTTTAACGGGGTTAATATTGGTGTATTGAGTTGGATGAGCGTTTACATCTTGCGAATTTGCTTGCCAGTTTATACCAGATTTGTGCCAATAGAGTTTATAACCACGGATTGCAGATAATTTTCCATCATCGTCGGGATTATAATGCTTTAACTCTCTTACGTTTTCAGAAATTTGAGTGAGATAGTGTTGGAATGTTGTTGGTTTTGGACCTGAAAGAATCTTCGGATGGTGTTCCCCTTCAAGAATGTCATCTTTTTTTGCATCACAAAATGAATCTTCAAAGAAGACCCGTCCCGCAAATTTATTTTCATTTCCGAAAATTGCTTCGGCTATATCTGTAATATTTTCAACTTGTAATTCTTTGGGGATGTGTTCGCCAATTGTTTTTTTGTATGGGACACGAAACATTCCAGTATGACCAAATGAGATTCTATTATTTCCCTTATCATCTGTCCATTCAACATAAAAACAAGGAATTTTACTTCTGGAAATTTTCAATTCTTCAATAATATTTTTTTCTTTGGTTCTATTTTCATCTTTTAAGTAATCTTCAATATCAATTTTGGATAATGTTATTTCCCTTGCCTCCTTAGGAGGTTCTTTAACAATCCAATCGTTCCTTTTGTTATTCATATATCCAGAGACAACAATATACTCTTTAGCTGAAGGATCATAATAATGCTTAAATAATTCTCGGGTTTTACTTAATGCAGCAATCTTAGATTTAGCTATGCTTATCGGAATCTGAGTTGGTGTCCCAGATTCAATTATCTTATAATTAAAGCCATCCAGCTTTAATAATCCACACTTCATATTATAGGATACTTTGCCTCTTGAAAAACTGCTTAAACCATAGTTTTTATAAACGGGGCCTAAAGTTGGGTCAGCAAAACCCCTCATATAAAGTCTTTTATCATCGAAGTAATGAAACCTGCCGAATGAAATAATTTCGACCATATTTCTAATTAGACCACGCAGCGAACTACCTGGAATTCTTAACTTACCATTAGCGGGGGAGAAGAAATCTGGAAAACTCCAAAGTTTTTGTTTTTCTAATTCTTTAACTTTTTCATTCTCTTTTTTCTGTTTTGCATTTTCTATAGCAGTTTCAATATTAGATAATTCTTTTAGTTGATTTTCATTTAGATTATCTCTTATATAGATCGGTGTTTCAGTCTTAATTTCTACCTTTATATAACCTGTAAATCTTTGGGAGTGATATTTATCAAAAGTAACTTCTCCGACTTTGAAATCACTGGTAATAAATTTCTGATTTAATGGAACAAAATTATAAGGTGCCTTTGCTTTTCTATTTTCATTAGTAAAAACAAGGTTATGATTCATATAAAAATCAGCAAAACTGTCTTGTTGAGTTCTACTCTCTTTAGATTTATCATCTGTGATTTCCATACCAAATTCTTTTTTTGCTATTTCTTTCAATTTATCCTGAAAATCTTTTTTAGGCTCTCTAGATTTCTTTTTCTTTCCCATTTTAATTCTCTCCTATAGAAATATTTTTTTCACCAAAAGTAAATTCAACAAATCGGCAATCAACATAACCGGCTTGACCGAGTTCGTTATAGCCAATGTAATTTCTGGTTTTTATTTTTATCCTATTCTTTCCTGCATCTATACCAGTAATTGTGAAAGGAAGAATTATTTCAGTTCCGCGTGTTTCGGTAAGTGAAGTAAATCCGTTTTCAACTTTACTAGTTGTTCCAAATAAAACCTGGTTAGCTTCGATTAGAGTCATCTCACTTTCACCGGTATCGTCAGTTCTTAAACGAGCTTTCCATTTACCTTCAGTCCGCCAGAGAAACAGCTCTTTATCTTTATTGAACAATCTTAGCTTTTGAATATATATCGGATCGAAGGGATTTTCATTCTTCATAAAAAGAATTTTACCATCCGTGAACTTTCTGATTAAAACCGCATAATCAAGATAGATAACAATAAATCCATTGTTTTTAAAATTATCCGCTAAAAACTTTTTCAGCGTTTGATAATCAGTAAAGTTATGTTCGCCCAAAGGTTTTGCTTCGGTCTTAAGCGTCAATAATGTTAAGCCGTATTTTTCTTTATTGTTTTTCATTATGCACCTCGCAGTTATTCAATGCATCAACCAAAGATTGAAGTGTATTTTTTTCATCTTGTGTTAACTTATTTGGGTCGGTAATCTCTATTGATTCACCGTTACCATTACTTATCTTGGCATAGACCCCTTCCAACACTCCTCTACCAATATTTTTTTCTCCGCCAATAGGAAGATCTGCTGTCCAAAGGTCTTTAAGCACAAGCAACATTAAACCGGCTTCATATTTTTTAAAGTCTTTAATGCTCATTTTAATATTTATAACCTTCTCGGGATTAGTTTTATCTTTTCTGAATAAAGGCATTGAGTCAAATAAAGCGGTCTGTGTGCTCCCGCCTGTAAATCGGTCAATTTTGATTCTGGTTTGCTGTTCGGCAGAGAATTTTTCTGCCGGTAAAATATATTCCTCAATTATAACTCTACTTCGTTGTGCTTCTTTATCATTCTCATCTTTCGATTCCTCTTTTTTCTTAACAAAACCAAATAACTCATTATATAATTTCTTTGCTTTGTCATTTCCGAATTTTGTTCTTAAGATTTTTTCTGCACGTGAACTAATTGCTCCTTTTAGACCAGTCCCAGGAAGTATGTATTCACCTTTAGATTGAATATGAGTTGCATCCGAAACTGAAGGATCGGTTGAATATGATCGGCTGATAAGAGAAGTTTTAAGATCGAACCAGGCATCAATTATGAATTCTTTGCACTTGGGAGCCAACCTATCTGTTAAGTTGTTGAGTTTATTTCCATCTTCTTTTTCTAAATATTTTAAAACATGTTCTTTATTAGAAAAATCATACTCAAACAAATTTGCATCTTTTAGTTTAATTTTCCCAAGTCCGCTTAGTGTTTTGGCTCCGACTCTTACATTTAAGTTTTCCAGTTCAAATTTAATTGATATAAACATCTTCTTTACAAAATCTTCATTGCTCTCGTCATATCGTGCTTCAAGCTTCAATTCAAACTGAGCGCCTCTTTCAACAACTTCAAAGTCAAATTTACCGCCCGGTTTAGCTATACCGTTTTTTCGGTTTATCTTAACTCCGTCTCTAACTGTTATTTCATGTTCGTTTTTCAGTAAAAGGTCTGAACATTTTAATATGCTTTGCGCGGTTTTTTGATTTTCTGAATATCCCCAAAAGTGCTCGGAATCCTTTTCATCTATTGTATAATTTTGTTTTAAATGTTCCTTTAATACACCTACAAATGAAGTTGCGGGAATGAATGGTTTTCCTTCACAATCAACTAACACATCAATATTAGAGTTTTCGTCATTGCCGCTACCGATAAGCATTGGTGTTTGAAGTTCTATTATACCTTTTAGTACTACAATTCCGTTTTTCATATTATCCTCCAATTCTTTTTAGGGATTTTCTGAGGGCTGAAAAGAAAGTAAGAAAATATTCCTTATAGAGTTTGTTATTAAAGTTGCTATCATTTTCAACATTATAGGATATGTCATTTAATATCTCTCTAACTTTTGTCATCTTAGTATCTTCTAATATTTTACTTGCAGTAATATCATTCTTCTTTAACAACCAGTTATAAAAGCTATCTCTACTCATTCTACATCTTTCCAACTTTTCTATGGCGGTTTTTCTTATCAGCTTAAGTTTTATATCAAACTCGTCTTTACGGGGACTTCCTTTAACAAATGATTCCAACCTGCTGACAAGCGACTTTGATTTAGCAAGAGAACTTTTATCGGTGAATGAATTCTCATCGTTGATAGCTTTATATCTTGTTTGTTTGATGAGTAAATCCTGAATAATCATTTTCAGTTTTTCCTTGGCTATATCAGGTATAGGAAATGAAGGTTTGGTTACTTTAATTATTATTTCATTGCAATTTTCAGCACTATTAATTTCGGCTTTTTGATAATTAAAAACTATTCTACCGTATCCTTCATTTCTTCTTTCACCTATTCCTTCCTTTTGTAGTTCCTCCAATTTAGTTTTATCCCCCACAGTAATACCTTTTAGAAGAAAACAAGAGCCGGCTTTGAAGGAAACTTCGGATGGTCTTTTAAGTTTCCAGACAGATACATAATTTTCAATTACATTATCTTTTGTAAAATATTTTATTACTTCAAATGCATGAGAATTATTAATTATTTTTTTGCGTAAGTAAGTAAGGAGAACAGATTCGTCTGTAGTTGAAAAACCATTATCATCATATAAAATGACATCCGAGAGAAAGGTTAAGGTTACATCGGTAAGATTCTTGATTTCTACTTTTAATTCTTCAATTTTATCAACAAACTCAAACTTTACTCGACCATATTGAACATTTCGTGAACGACCAATACGTGCTTCAAAAGGGGTTCCAAAGTTTGATTTAAATTCTTCAATTATGTTTTTATCACCTAAAATATATCCCTCAAATACCTGTTTGCTATTTATTGATTCGTAGTTAAAGATCAGGCCTTTTTTTGTGCTGCCGGTTTTAGGGTCCCTTTCGTGGTGAAAGTTTAATGATTTTTTGACTGGCTGGTAATAAACAGTATTACCATTAATGATACCGAATTCGCTGAAGGGTTTGGTTTGAATTTTTTCATCATTTTCTTTTGGTTCTTGGAACAACAAATCATAAACCCGGGTTTTATCGTCTTTATCATACTGCACTGATAAAGGGATTGGTAAATTGTTTATTATTTCATCCCGCTCATTTTTAGAGATAATGTAAGCGTTGTCAAAACGCAGCTTATCGCTTAAAAAGAATTTTTGAAAGCCTTCATCGGTATGGGCTGAATTCACTAAGGAATTTAACTTCACATATTTAGCCGCAAGCAATCCAAGTATAGAGCTGCCTGGAATAAACTCTGCGGTAGTTACGTAATTATTACCGCCTTTTGTATCAGCAATTAAAATCGGCGCTAATGTTGTAATTCTATATTTTAATCTTTGCATAATACCTCCAATTCTTTGATTGCCCAATCATTTAGCGTATCTTTTAGTTTACACTCAACTTCACCTAAACCGCGATTTCTTTTCGTGCCAATTTTTCGAAGATTTTTGAAACTCAGAATCAAGAGCTTTTTCAGTTCAATATTATCATCAAAGATTTCAATCTCCCCTGAAAAAGTGGTCCCTTTATTCAACACTCTGATCGTTCTTAAAGAATGTTCTTTAGCAACACCATCTTCTAGAGAAGTTTGCCTCCGGATACTTGTAAATGAGTTAATAATTGATTCCTTAGAGATAAAATTTCCGAACTCTTCATCTTTAGAATAATACTTCAACCATTCATAATTCTGTTCATAATCGTCAATATAGAAATTAGGGATACTGATAGGAGATGATTCCGTTTGTCCGGGATTGCCATACAATTTATTAATGGTATTTTCATTCAAATACGATATGGAAGCAGTATTAAAAATATTGATAGCATCTTCAGCTGAATCTCTTAGTAAACCTTTTATTCTTCTCGCAGGTATATAAGGGATGCCTATATCATCAAAAATGATATCTGAATCAATTATATCTCCGTAGCCTTCTCCGGAACCTATCAATGCATCTCTGATTAACGTAATGCTGACTTTATACTTTTGCATTTTTATCCTCCTTTTACAGTTTAAATTTAGGATATATTTCGGTAAGTTCAATCATATCAAAAAATGGAGTAACATTATTTATAAATAAATTATCTGTGAGAGTATTAGAACCCAACTGTGGCAATTTTAATCCTCGTGAATCGATATGCAACTTAAACAATTTTGTTGCTTCATCACCAAGCGTTAGTACTTCTCTTAATTCCTTGATCTTGGAGTTAGGGAATTTAGGTTTTCCATTTTCTTTTTTAAAAAATTCTCTTGTGTTTTCAATAAGATTATAGAAGCTAATATCCGATTTGTCGTTTTTGTCGGTTAATTTGTAAGGTCGCATTAACAAATTACCTTGCGGGACTTTGTATTGTTCTCTAATATCATCAAGAGTACCTGAGAAACCTCCGTAAGATATATGCCAGTCAATCCAGGAGCCGTCATCGTTTTTTTCTTTTCTTTTTTTCTTAGCATTTATGCATAGCTCTTCTGCAAGCTGGTAACCACGGTAGAATGGGTATTTAAGTTTTGTTATAGCAACACCGGCACAAGCTGAAATAGGTTGATTATCACTTACAGTCTTTTCCTTAAAAAATTCAAGAAATTTTTGTGCAAAGTAAATTCCAAGTCGCCCATCGCAGACGAAGGTGATATCATCACCTCCGAGAATAACCGGTCTGATAGGGATAATTTTTGTCTTTTTGTTATCAGCAATATTTATCTCGCTTTTGATCTTGTCGTAATCTTTAATAATATCTTCTAATAAATCATTAAAAGCCACTTTTGTTGCTTTTTCAAGAGATTGTGATAAATCTCTAGTTTTTTTTAAAGTTTTGCAGTCTTCAAATCTTTTGCCCATTCCGTTACCGTCTATATGCACGATGGCAATGTGGCTATCTTCACCTTTGCTGCTTCCTAAATCGTTTAATTCATTAGTGAACCTGAAACCACTTTCAGAAACGCAGGAGAAATCCTTATCCATTTTTGTTGTTGCTGCATCAACAGAATCATCTTTTGCTTTTGAAATAGATGAGAAATATCCACTTTCGTCACCAGCATCAATCCAATCTTCCATTGACAAACCAGTTCCTGGACAAGTTGCAGTTATTCCGTGGCTTGGAAGTATGACTTGGGGGTGGTGCTTAAACTTATTAGCAGCTAATTGCTCAAACAGTTTATCTTTTCCGATTTTGAATTTTTCATCATCATCATTATCAAATTCTATATCTCCAATAGCTACAGCCGTTTTTACTCCCGGAAACTCTACAAGTAATTTATTTGTCCATTCTTTAACAAACTCTTTTGCACTCTCATCATTATGCTTAAAAAATAAGAGTGCATTTCCCCCACCGATGTATCCCTTTGGGTCTTTTAAGGGTTTATCCTTTATAAGTTGATCTTCATAAATTGCTTTGAGTAAATAAGAAGCCCCAAGATTTTCTTTAAGTTTGCTACTTCCAAAAACATAATCTTGAATAGAAATCGTATCAATCAATACAGCTTTATATTTTGACATAATCAATCTCCAATAAATTGTTTAATCTTTTTTATAAGGTAATCTTTTCTTAAATCGTTCTTACCTAATATAAGTATATTTTCTTTACTTCCGGTTTCTATACTCAGTTCTTCCTGAAGATCAGTTACTGTGTTATCTTCAGCTAAAGTAACAAGAATGGCTTTGGACTCATCGCCACCTATTTGTTCTGTTATTTCAATCATTTTCTAAGCAACTAATTTCTTTGCTCTCTATCCGCTGCATAAGAAAGGCAAGCTCGTATATCATCGACTGATAATTCCGGATAATCTTGTATTATTTCGTCGAAAGTTATTCCTGATGCTAACCAGCCTAAGACATCATATACAGTTATTCTTGTCTCTCGGATGCACGGTTTGCCAAATCTTTTTTTAGGATTAATTTTTATGAATTCACCGTATTCTATTGATTGATTATATCAAATTATTTATAAGATTACAAATAAGTAAAAGTTCTTTTAAACGCAGAGGACACGAAGGATACGCGAAGACCGCAAAGTTCTTGACCCCTCTGCGACCTTTATGACATCCTTTGTGCACTTTGTGTTTCATTATTTTGTTCATTTGATTATATACGGGCAGTACTAAAAATTAATTTTATGAACCACAAAGTCCACAAAGTTTTTACACAAACAGCACAAAGAACTCAACAAAATCAATACTTTGTGAACTTTGTGCATTCTTTGTGTGTACTTTGTGTTTAAATAATTTTGGTCAAACTACAATCCTTTCGGTATCGCAAGCTTTATCACGTTATCAACTATAACTGCATTTAACAATCCAAAAACAATTATCGCAATTGCAAATATCAGAGTCGGGATTAACATCGAAACGGGAACTTCTCTCATCTTAATTTCTTCAACAGGATTATCAGAAATATTTTTCTTCTTAGAAATATACATCTTCTCAATAATTCTAAAAAAATAAACTACATTCAACAAACTCGATAGTGCAATCACAAAAACAAAAATCCAATTACCAGCATCTATACTTCCCAAAACTAAATACCACTTGCTGAAAAATCCGGCTGTCGGA
>CAMTVZ010000064.1:0-3225 GCA_947085285.1 uncultured Ignavibacteriota bacterium | reverse complement strand
GGATAGATTTCAGTAGTTATATCGACCGGTTTAATTCGTTTCGGAGATTTTAATTCAATAAAACCATCGCCAGTATTTATTGAACAACCAACATCCTTCAATTTTTCAATAACTGCTGTTAAATCATCGGGGTTGCATTTATTTATTTTTATATCACCGCCTGTGAGGGCGCCAGCGATTAAGAAAGTCCCCGCTTCGATTCTATCAGGAATCATTTCAACATCGATTGGATGTAGCTCATCAACACCTTCAATTTCTAACCTGCGTGCACCAATTCCGTTTATCTTTGCCCCCATTTTAATTAGAAAATTAACCAATGCGGTAATCTCAGGTTCGATGGCTGCGTTTTCTATAACTGTAGTTCCCCTCGCCAATACAGCCGCCATCAAAATATTTCCAGTGGCACCCACACTCGAAACATCGAACGAAATTTTTGTTCCGTGTAAACGTTTTGCTTCGGCGATGATATATCCTCTGTCTAATTCTATTTTCGCACCTAATTTTATCATCCCTTCGATGTGAAGATTGATTGGACGCGGACCCCAGGCACAACCGCCGGGCATCGAAACTTTTGCATAACCGTATCGGGAAAGGAGCGGACCCAAAACATAAATCGAAGCTCGCATTTTTTTCACCAACTCGTACGGGGCTTCGTATTTGTTCACTCCGGCTGTATCGATTCTCATCCGAGGCCCCCGACGCTTCGTTGTTACACCTAATCCGCTGAGCAGTGAAACCATTGTTTTTATGTCGCGCAAGTCGGGCATATTGCTAAATATGTATTCGCCGTTTGCGAGTAATGCTGCCGGCATTAAAGCCAGTGCAGCATTTTTTGCACCGCTAATATCTACCTCACCTCTGAGTTTATTTCCACCTTTGATTATAAACTTATCCACTTTGATATTTTAGATTTATGATTTCTGAAGTAAATTTCCACTTCATCATTCAACATTCGGTCGACGACACCCTACGGGGTCGTAGACGACTCGTTGAGTGTTCGTTATTCATTATTCATTTTTAGAACTACCTATATGTTTATCGTGCAATACTTCAAGTTCTTTCATTAATTTTTCTATTTGTGAAATTTTTTCGTTAGGATATTTCTCGTTCGGTTTTACTTTTAGAGCTTCAGTAAACGATTTTTTTGCATCAACATATTTCTTTTCTTTTAGAAGTTTATCGCCTGTAGAAATTAATTTTTGATACTCTCTTTCAATTTCGCCGGGAAGTTTTTTCATCTTCAACTTACTGCCAGCATCGGCAACAACATTTTTCTTCCACGCATCTGAATAACCTGGATGTGTCGGCTTGTTGTATTCGTTCTTTACATTTCCGTCTAAATATTTGAAGATTAAAAATTCGCCTAATTTCTTCCAGCGTTCGACTGTGGTTTTTGCTTGTTCAAGTGTGTATTCGGTTAAATAATCGCGTGCTTTTTCGGGTGAGGTTTTGTAGAGTATTTCAGCAGCTTTTTCGATGGCTGGTTGGTTGGCTAAAAATTTTCCTTCCAATTCCCGCTGAACGAGTTGAACATCTTTAATCATATCGCTGTAACGCGAGTAAGTATAATTAGCAACAAAATTAAAAACCCAGAAAGCCGATTCCCAGGTAAATTCGTTGAACGAACCTGTTCCGACTGCATAGTTATGAGGAATTTTCTTAATTCCGCAGTACATTGGTACAAAAACGGTGGAATAAGAATCGTCGACACCGAACCAAAGCACCCCACCTATTGGATTAGGTAGCCACGATCGGGATTGAGTTACAAAAACCCAGGCACTTTGTTGCGTTGAGATTGCGCGTTCGTTCAAATATGTTTCCCCATCGTAAGTCCAAGTTAACGGGCGCCATCGGTATGGGCAGGCAAACGGACCAGCACCAACATCTTTTGTCATATCGAATTCAGTCCCTTCGAAATGGTCGCGCATCAGTTCCATCACGTCGTGAACCGATAATTTTTTATCAGGCTTTATCCACAACGGCATTCGCTCAAGCGATTCACCTTTGATGTATGAAATATATTTTTCCATATTTTTATTCGTTCTTCTGAATATCGACCATACTCTTCCCTCGCAGAATCGAATCGAGTTGTAAGTTAACGGTGCGTAAGTATCCGAAAAACTAAAATCTTTATCTGCACCATTAAAATATCCCTTTGAGCGTGCAAACGATATAACATCGGGCGAATAGATACAATTGTTTGGATCGTTCAAAGGAAAAGTTGTGATGCGGGCATGATTTGCGTGAGCCGAAATATATCCGTCGGGAATTCTTTGTGCAACCCAAACGGCTCCCTTGTTACCTTCGCCTTTTCCGATAATTTCTAATATCCAAACTTCGTTGGGGTCGGCAATCGAGATAGATTCGCCTGAGCTGTAGTAACCGTATTCTGCAACTAACTCGCCCATTAACTTAATAGCTTCGCGGGCAGTTTTGGCACGTTGGAGCGTAACATAAATCAGAGTACCGTAGTCTAAAATCCCGTTTTTATCTTTCAACTCTTCTCGTCCGCCAAAAGTTGTTTCGCTGATAGTTAATTGGTGCTCGTTCATATTACCAACAACTGAATAAGTTTCGCGTGCTTGTTTAATTTTTCCTAAATATTTTCCTGTATCCCACTCGTAAACATCCAACATAGTACCTTCGGGATATTTAGCAGCGGGCCAGTGATACAATTCGCCATATAGCTGGTGCGAATCGGCAGCATATGTTATCATCGTTGATCCGTCGGTCGATGCCCCTTTCGTTACCAAAATGCTTGTGCAAGGAAACGCTTGAGTAAATAAAAATAGTAATCCGATTAAAACGATTTTTGTTTTCATATAAATACCCATATTGTTTATAAAATTTTTGACTTAATATAATACTAACTGAGTAAAATTCAAAAGCAGGAGGTTTAGTAAGTCGGATGTGAACAAAATCTCTACGAGTCTTCTCTACGAGACCGTAGGTCGACTCTCCTGTTTTACGCAATGCAGCACCCATTTTTTTAGTATCGTTTCTAAATTTTTCTTTTCGCACGGATAATACGTAGGATGCTCGCTTTGCGCAGTAGTTGATATATTTTTATTCTTTACCTCTCTAGGACAAGTCCGTAGGACTTGTATGTTTGTAGCCGTGGAAGAAAATAATGTATTTCCACTCCAACGGAGTGGTATGTTCCAATAGAACATTCGACCCCGCTGGGGTCGGATTCCTTACATCTATTCTAATCTACAAACATTT
>CAMTVZ010000063.1:0-2867 GCA_947085285.1 uncultured Ignavibacteriota bacterium | reverse complement strand
TATGAAACCGATATATATTTTTTTAATGCTGATATTTTTAATTCAAACTGCTTTTACACAACCTGGTACTACCGGTATGTCGTTTTTGAAAACCGGAATAAGTCCAAGAGCAATTGCATTGGGAGATGTATTCCCAATCGAGAAATCCGACCCTGCAGCAGTCTATTATAATCCTTCGTTTTTGTCGCTTACAGACCAGACACAAATTATTTTTGTTCATAGAGAATGGATAAAGGATACGAGAACAGAGTATTTAGGATTTTCAACTTTGTTGGATAACTTCCGGTTCGCATTTGGTGTTAATTCAACGAGCATAACCGACATTGAAAAAAGAACTACTCCCGGAGATCCGGAAGGAACTTTCACTTCGCGCAATGCCGCATTAAGTTTTACAACTACCTATGTCGTTAACAATCTGAGCTTCGGTATAAGTGGAAAATACTTGTATGAAAAAATATTAATCGACGAAGCATCGGGATATGCATTCGATTTGGGTTTACTTTACAAAAATTTGTATGGATTCAACATAGGATTTTCAATTAGCAACTTAGGGTCAATGAACAAACTCCGGAATGAATCATCTACTCTCCCAGTAATTTCTCGTTTTGGTGTAGGCAGAATAATAGATATCGAAGACTTTGATGCGTTAATAATTCCTGCAGCCGATTTTGTTACAATAACTAACGAGAAAAAAAGCCATCTCCATTTAGGAGTTGAGATGACATATAAAAATACGGTTTCAATCCGAACCGGAATACGTACTGGTTATGAGGCAAGTTTTTTCACAGCGGGAGTTGGTGCACGATATAGTATATTGGCTTTCGATTACGCATTTGCCCCTTTTAAATACGAATTAGGACCAACCCACAGTTTTTCGATTTCAATCAAATTATAAAATATACAAAGGATAATGATGTCTCGATTAATAAAATATATAATTCCAATTCTTGTGTTATTTGCACTTGCATTCTATGCCTTTTATCCAGGCAGTACAGCTAACAAATTTGAATGGAACACATTTAACGCTGGCATTGAAAAAGCCAAAAAAGAAAATAAAAAGATATTCATAGATGTATATGCCGACTGGTGCAAGTGGTGCAAAAAAATGGACGCCGATGTTTATGCCAACCCTGCTATTCAAAAATATCTGAAGGAAAAATTTATACCGATTAAGTTTAATGGCGAGGCAACTACGCAGATTACATACAACGGTGAAAAATTGACTCATGCCGAATTAACACAGGCATTCGGAATAAGCGGCTACCCTGCTACAGTGTTTATGAAGCCCGATGGCGAACCTATTACATTACTACCGGGTTATCATAGCCCCGATGAATTTTTGAAAATTTTAAAATTTATCGGAGATGATCATTACCTTAATTCGTCGTACGAAGAGTATTTGAAGAAGAAGTAATTAATTACAAAAACATAAGAGCCGATTCCCGCATATCAAGAAACCGGCTCTATTTAAATTTATTCATTTACCCATTGATTCAATGATCCAATGATTCAATTAATGGCTATTAACTCAGCAGCTTTAAACCCACTTTGGATTGCTCCCTCGATTGTTGCGGGTAAGCCGGTGTTCGTCCAATCGCCGGCTAAATAAAAATTCTTTATCGGCGTTTCGGGATTCGGGCGTATGCTTTCAACTTCGTTCGTAGCTGAATAGGTAGCTCGTTTTTCTTTTATTACTATCGCATTCGTTAGCTCTGCACTCCGACAGTCAGGAAATACTTCCTTTAATTCTCCGACAGCCATTTTTACTAACTCATCTTTTGTTAATTTAATTTCATCGTTTGCCGCGCTGATGACCGCTGAAATATAATTTTCCGGCTGTGTTGTATCCCCAATTATCCTGCGTCTGTTAAAAACCCATTGCAGATTTCGACTTATCAATCCAACAAACTCGATATCCATTACTTGTCTATCGAACCACAAATTAATAGAAACTATCGGCGACGATTCAAATAGATTTAGCCCATTAAACATACTATGATTCTGATAATTTTTCGGAATCAGCTGAGCTACATTGTAATACGGCACCGAACTGATGACATATTTCGACTTTATCTTTTTAACAACCTCTACCCCAGCTGCTGCTCCATCTGAAACGATGATAGATTTTACTTTCGCATTCGTAATCACTTCCGATTTATTTCGTTTCAACAACTCAACAGCTTGTTCTACATATAGTTTTGATTGTCCGACAGTTGGAATTAAAACATCGGCATCACTCTTTTTACCTAAGAATGTATTTTTCAACGAACGTGCAAATAATAAAGCCGAAGCCCGGCTGGGTGTTTCGTTCATTACTGAAATTACAATCGGATTCCAAAAGCTTCGTTTGGCTTCATCGCTTTGGTTCAAACTATCAAGCCACGATTCGACAGATAACTGAGAAAGTTTTCTCTCAAACTTCTCGTTCCATCGTTTTAATTCTAATCCAACTCTTAATAATTTATTCCTTTCGCGAAAAGAGAGTATTTTGTAATTCAACATCGCGGCAGTAATATCGAACGGCTTGGGGAGATTAGATATCTCGAAAGTATGCAAACCTTTTTGCGGATGGTGAAAATATAGGCGTGGTTTACTTTGTCGCTTCAGGAAATGCTTCGTCCCAATAAGTTCCAAATATTTTAAAGTATTGTGGTACGCTCCTACAAGTATATGCTGACCGTTATCGACTTCATCGCCAGTTTTTGGGTCAGTAAACGAGTAAGTCCGCCCGCCTAATATTGATTTCTGTTCGAGTAAAACGACTTTAGCGCCGGATAGCGATAGTTTTATTGAGGCAGCCAAACCGCTTAATCCCCCTCCAATTACAATAACATCGGCTGTCATACAATTTTCAGCAGGCGAAGTTT
>CAMTVZ010000062.1:0-11188 GCA_947085285.1 uncultured Ignavibacteriota bacterium | reverse complement strand
GAATTAGGTGTCGATAGTTTAGGTTACTTGTCGCTCGATGGTTTATTAAAATCAGTTCCGAAAGAGAATGGCGAGTGGTATTGCACAGCATGTTTCAGCGGCGAATACCCTGTTGAGATCGATAAAAATTTTGGTAAAGACGAATTGGATTTCAATGAAGAAAAATTTTAACATATCTAATAGCTTAAGCGCATTACGGATAATTCTCGTTATCCCAATCTCACTTTTATTGTTAAAGGACGAAAGCTCGTCAAAAAATTTAGCGTTAGCGTTAATCGCAATTGCGATAGCGAGCGACTGGCTCGATGGTTATTTTGCGCGTAAATATAATCAGGTGAGCGATTTAGGAAAAATATTAGACCCCGTAGCTGATAAGATAGGAGTAGGTGTTATTGCTGCCATTTTGGTTTATCAAGGGGCAGTTCCTTTGTGGTTGCTGATTTCTTTTATTTTACGCGATATTCTTATACTCGCAGGTGGTTTGTATTTAAAGAAGATAAAGAACATTATTCCTCAATCAAATTTTGTAGGTAAAATTACATCCGCAGTCATATCCGCATACTTGGTTTTATGCATTCTGCAATACGATGAACTTCGAAGTGTTACTGAAGTTTTTCTATTTTTAAGTTTAGCATTTTTGATTCTTTCCTTCGTTTTATATTTCATTAATTTTTTAAATATCATCTATAGAAAGGTTTAATTTTTGTAATGGGATTTTTTGATAAGTTTAAATTTAGTCGTCTCAAAGAAGGTCTCACCAAAACACGTGACAATATTATAGCAAAAGTTCAGAAACTGATAACTAGTAAAAGTAAAATTGATGATGAACTTTTAGACAATTTAGAGGAGATATTGATATTAGGTGATGTAGGAATATCGACCACACACAAAATAATTAATAACATAAAAGCGAGAGTGAAGCAAGAACGGTATGAAAACCCGACTGAATTAGACAGATTACTGCGTGAAGAGATTCAAAAAATGCTTTCGAACGGTAACGGAAGTAACGAGATGCCATTTGTAATTTCACACACTCAAAAGCCGCATGTAATTATGGTTGTAGGTGTAAACGGTGTAGGCAAAACAACCACAATCGGGAAGTTAGCTTACAACTACAAATCGGCGGGGAAAAAAGTTTTAATTGCAGCAGCCGATACATTTAGAGCAGCAGCAAACGAGCAGCTCGAAATATGGGCAAAACGTGCCGGTGTTGATATCGTTCAACAAGCACAAGGTGCCGACCCGGCTGCAGTGGCTTACGATTCGCTAAAGTCGGGAATTGCTAACAATGTTGATGTTATGATTATCGATACTGCAGGTCGTCTTCATACTAAAATAAACTTGATGGAAGAATTGAAAAAAATAAAACGTGTATTACAAAAATTAATGCCCGAAGCTCCTCATGAAGTTTATCTTGTACTGGATGCTACGACGGGACAAAATGCAATTCAGCAAGCAAAACAATTTACTGCTGCTGTTGGGGTAACGGGACTCGTATTAACCAAGTTAGATGGGACGGCTAAAGGGGGGGTTGTAATCGCAGTTAGTCAAGAACTCAACATTCCTGTAAAATTTATTGGAGTCGGCGAAGCCATTGAAGATTTGCAACCCTTCGATAAAATTGCCTTCGTGAATGCCTTGTTTGAGAAAACCGAAAATATATGAAAATGCCAAAAAAAATTAACATATTATCCGAAAATCTGGCAAGCAAAATTGCAGCCGGCGAGGTTGTTCAACGCCCTTCATCTGTTGTTAAAGAACTTCTCGAAAATTCGATTGATGCAGGGGCAACAAAGATTACTGTGATAGTAAGAGAAGGGGGCAAGAGTTTAATTCAAATTATTGACGACGGCTGTGGTATGAGTGAAGCCGATGCGTCGGTAGCTTTTTACAGACACTCGACTAGCAAAATATCAACACTCGAAGACTTAGAGAACATTCGCACACTTGGTTTTCGCGGCGAGGCTTTAGCATCGATTGCTGCAGTGTCGCAAGTTGAATTGATTACAAGAACCGACGACGACGACCTTGCTACCAAAATTCGGATAGAAGGTATCGAAATAAAAGAGATTTCGAAAGAAGCAAAAGAGCGCGGGACATCAGTAACTGTAAGAAATCTTTTTTTTAACACACCAGCCCGGAGAGAATTTTTAAAAAACAACAGCGTCGAGTTTAAATACATATTCGATGTTGTTGTTAGAATAGCTCTATCGCATCCTAATATACAATTTAAATTCATCAGTGGCGAAGAAACTGTTTTCAATCTTCAATCCAATAAAATTGAAGAACGAATCAGGGATATCTTCGGCAATAAAGTTTATGATGCTATTCTTCCAATAAAAAGTAATACCGATTCTCCTTATTATTCAGAGTTGAATATCTCAGGATTTATCACTAAACCCGATTTTGCGAAGAAAACCCGTGTCGATCAATTTCTTTTTCTGAACAATCGCTACATCGTAAGCCGAAGTTTGAACCACGCAGTATTTCAGGCATACGAGCATCTCATCGAGAAGGGGAGCTTCCCGTTTTTTGTTTTATTCATTAATATCAATCCGAATAAAGTGGATGTGAACGTTCATCCATCAAAAATGGAAGTAAAATTTAAAGACGAGCGGAGCGTTTATCATCTGATTAATTCTGCCGTCCGTAATACTCTTACTGAAAATAATTTGATTCCTTCAATTCAATTTCAAACCGAAAACACTGAAGTTGGAAGATTTCCAGATTTTTCCACTCCAGCAAATAGTTCGTTCCAATTTCAGCGGCACACTACCGATAGCTATGCACCGATATTTTCTGAAAGGGGAGATATTAAAAACCTTCACATAAAAACTGACGATGAAAAACCATTCGAACAAAATTCACATTCCACTTTGCCACAAATATATTTTCAAGTTCATAATCGCTACATCATAATTCCTGTTGAAGAAGGGGTAATGATTGTTGACCAGCACGCCGCACACGAGAGGATATTATATGAGAAGGCAGTATCAAGTTTCAGCGAAACACATAACCGTTCGCAGCAACTTCTCTTCCCACACACGATTGAATTTTCGGCGGGCGATTTTGCGATAGTAAATGATTTAATTCCTTATTTAGAAAAATTAGGTTTTCAATTAAAAGTGTTTGGAAAAAACACAGTAATGATGGAAGGTGTGCCATTAGATGTTAAATCGGGGCAGGAGAGTTTGATACTGCAGGAGATTGTAGATCTTTACAAGGAGAACGAACATGAACAAAAGTTAGAGCCGCGAGAAAATTTGGCAAAATCGTTTGCTTGCAAAGCGGCAATAAAATTTGGGGATGCGATGAATCAAGCCGAAATGCGTTCGCTGATTGAGCAATTGTTTAATACAAAAGTCCCGTATGTGTGTCCGCATGGCAGACCGGTAGTTGTGAAGCTAACATTGAGCGAGTTGGGAAAGAGGTTTGGTAGGAGTGGCTAATTTTGTTTTTCGCGAATGCTGAAGAAATGAAATTAAGGTTGTATAGTGAGCTTGTACCGTCAAACGGGACGAGTCGAACCAACTGTAATTCGATGATGGGATACAATTTCGGTTTTGTGTATTTAAATATTTCAACGCATAACCATGAATAATTATGCTGTTCAAACAAAAGGCTGACCAAAAAGTAAGCAAATTGTCATTGCGAGGAGTCCGTCAGCCGACGGACGACGAAGCCTGCCCGTGCAGGCGGGCAATCTCTCAATTCAATTGAAAAACGACACGTTGAGATTGCTTCTCCCGACTAAAGTCGGGATCGCAATGACTTTTTAGTCAGCCTCAAAGGTTTTTTAAGATGACCACGGAGTGGTCAAATTTTTGTAGCAAGGTATTCCAGAATATATTTCCACTCCAGCGGATTTGCGCTAATCGAACAACGACCGATGTCCGAAGGACTCCTTTGGAGAATCGGTCTGAGTTGCCATTCAGTGGTTGTCCAAAAAGTAAAATTTCCCGCGGTTCTGAAATTGTCGAATGCTCATTCCAACTTACTTTCACATTTCGACAAGCTCAATGTGCGTCGCATTAGGACTTATTGGACAACCACTTTGTTTTACCAGTGTTACGGTTCACCGTAAAGGGGGCATTAAAAATCTCGCGCTAACCATAAAAGTTACGCTAATTGAATAAAGACCGATGAATCAGCATAAATTTAATTAACATCGTTCACATTTACGCTTTTGCACCATCCAACAATTTCAGACCTTCCTCGATTGCCCTGTAATTTAACTTGGCAATTTCGTCCTTTTGTGTTTTTTCAACAGCCAGCTTCAGCGAATCAACAGGAAATATCTTCGTGTATCCTAAAAATGTAGTGAGGGCTAAAATTGCTATCGAACCTTTATCGAACGACATCGAAGTTTTCTGAAATGGGAATGAAACTACCTTAGCTTCAGTCGAAGGCAGTTTATCTCTCAATGATGTATCTACTAAAATTAACTGACTGTTTGTTAGTTTAGGTAAGAAATGTTTTACCTTATTCAGACCTTCGATATCGATGATGATGAGATAATCAGGATTGGTAATTTCGGAGTAGTTAATATCGGAATTGTTAAGAATTAATTCAGATATGGAGTGGCCCGTCATAACGGTGATAGGGTAGTCGTCCTTTTGTGTTGCATAGAGTCCTGAAATCAGTGCAGCATTTCCGAAAATAGTAGCGCTCGATTTAATTTTTTGACCTGCTGCACCGGCTACAATAACACCAGTTTGTTTAGTGATGTTATTTTGATATTCGACCGATAGAAAAGGTTTCCCCTTTTGGAATAATTTTTTAGCACCCGTTACATAGTTATCGTTGTAGTTTTGAATATACTCAGGGCGTTCATTCTTGTGTACAATTCCGGTTTTAAGTTGGTAAAGGTCGAGAATTTTCATCATCTCAGCTTTGTTGAACTTATTGCGAGGGACGTAGTAAGCTGTACAGTATTCCCAACAATCAACTAAAGAAAATCCCTTAAACTTTAAAGCTTCCATTAGAATATCAGTAACATCTTTTTCGAACACAGTAGTCCGGGCAGCGAAACCGCCGTTTACTGCTTTTACAATTTCGCAAGCATCAAGGGGATGCTCAATGTTTCCCAGAAACGAAGAGGAAGTTTTACCACCAAACGGAGTTGTAACCGAGTGCTCGCCGCCAGTCATTCCGAAATTAAAATTGTTTGCCACAATAACTGTAATATCGATGTTGCGTTTTGCAGCGTTTAAAAAATGAGCGCCCCCAATCCCCAAGCCACCATCGCCCATCAGGGTAATAACGGTAAGTTCTGGGTTTGCCATCTTGATACCGCAGGCATAAGTAATCGAGCGGCCGTGAAGACCGTGGAAAGCATTTACATTAAAAAAACGATCCGACAATCCGATGCAACCAATGTCGGTAACTATCACGTTTTTTTTCGGGTCTAAGTTCAGCTTTCCCATCGCGATATCTAAATATTTTAATAGATTGGTATGTCCGCAGCCAGGGCAAAACGGAAATTCGTATTCAGGGCGTAAATAATATCCTTCTTTAATTTTCGACATAACTATATAATCTTTTCTAAAATTTGTTGAGGCGATACTAATTTAGTATCCATTCTGTTAATTCTAATTACTTGTTTCCCACCTGTGGAGGATTTCACAATCCTTTCGATTTCCAAAGCATAATGTCCATTATTCATCTCAGGTATTAAAACTAAATTCGCATTTCCTATGGCTTTTAAAATTCTTTTTTCGGGACAGGGCCATAACAAACCTAATTTAATGAGTTTGATATTTTTACCTTTTTCCTTTGCGATCTTAACAGCTTCAAGAGCACTTCGGGCTGTTATACCGTAAGCAATAACTACTATATCGGCTTCGGTGTCGTCGGAAATAACTGCGTGCGGAAAATATTTACAAACTTTATCTTCATCGATCTTAGTATTCAAGTGGTCCATCATTTCCTGAATTTTTTCTGGTGTAGTTAACAATTCACCATCTTTACCGTGAGTTGATGTAGTATAACGTACGATGTGCTCCTTACCATATTCTAAAAAAGGAGGAATATCTTCTAATTTTTCAAAATTGAAAGGGAGAAAATTTCCATCCCCTTGATATTTGAGACGATCAATTATTTTCGGTTTTTCGATTGTTGACCAGTCTATTCTTTCGCGTGTAATTGCAATTTCTTTCGACGACATCAAGAAAACAGGTGATCGAAAAACCTCGGCAAGATTGAACGAATAAATCGTATAAGTGTATGCCTCACCAATCGTAGAAGGAGATAATGCTATGATTGGGTAACCTCCGGATGTTCCCCAACGGACGAACTGAATATCGCTGGCTCCGTCTTTTGTGGCGCTACCGGTTGCCGGACCGTGCCGTTGAACATCCACAATAACGAGTGGGGTTTCGCCCATAATTGCAAGTCCGATGTTTTCGCTATACAGCGATAGCCCAGGGCCACTCGTGGCGGTCATAGATTTTTTGCCAGCCATCGAAGCGCCGATACAAAATCCAATAGATGCAATTTCATCTTCAGCTTGAATTGCGAAGCCGTCGTTAGCGGGCATTAGCCGCATCATTTCTAATAAAATTTGAGTGGCAGGGGTTATAGGATAGCCGGCAAAATATTTACAGCCGGCATCAACAGCGGCGCGCGATACAGCTTCGTTTCCATCTAAAAATTCTAACATATTAAACTGTTTTCTAATTGTGGAATAAATTTCGTTTCCAATATACAATTTTTTTGTAAAATATTCTAAATACTGATGCCAAGTAATAGAACACGGATTACACAGATTGGACGGATTCACACGGATACAAAAAATCACAGCTTCACACTTACAATCACTCCATCACGAAGCGGAATTATTGTATTAAATAATTCGCGCGATGAATATGCGAGTCGTGTGTATGTAAGCACACCGGCAGTAGCAGCATCAGGATTTTTATCTAAAACTTTTCCTTTCCATAATGCGTTGTCGCTAATCAGCAAGCCCCCTTTTTTAAGTCGCGGTAATGCTTTCTTAAAAACTTTCGGATAAAATTCTTTATCTACATCGTTAAATATAATATCGAACTCACCTTCTGCGATATCGAAAATCGAGAAGGCGTCACCAATATGAAATTGCATTCGGTTAGCAATTCTGCCTTTCTTAAAATAGGCTTTTGCCATCTCTGCATTTTCGGGATTATTATCGGTGCACAAGACAATGCCATCGCTTCCAATGGCTTTAGCAAACCAGTATGCCGAGTAACCGAAACCGGAACCTAATTCCAAAACTCTTTTAGCTTTTGTTGCAGAAGCCAAAACATACAGCAATCTCCCAACAAGAGGTCCAACAATCGGAAAATTATTTTGAGCCGCATATTTTTCCATTGCAGCTAAAACAACATCGCGCTCCGGTATTACATCATTCAGGTATGATTCGATCCCGCTATCTAAAATATTCATAATATTAAACCCTATCGTTTATTACGACTATAAATTATAAAATGATGAATAAAAATGCAACGGCAATCTCATAAATGCAAAAAAATAAAAATATTTTTTCTATTTCTTAAAAAAATCAATTCTTAAAATATTGAATTTGAGTTTAAAATAGGTTAATTTATCTGGCACATTAATTGGAATGAATATTACTGATAGAAAATAGCTAATTACCTACTTAAATGGAAATACATACAAAAACACTTGAACAGACTGTAAACGATCCAAGATTTAAGTTACTCGACCGTGCAATAACAAAACATCAAAATAAAGGAGATGCTCTAATTGAAGTGCTTCACGCTGCACAAGGTATTTTTGGATATCTTGATGACGATTTATTAGTTTACATTGCTCGTAAATTGAAGATACCGTTGAGTCGCATTTATGGAGTCGCAACTTTTTATCATTACTTTCGGTTAAAACCTGTTGGCAAACACACCTTCGTGTTGTGCACCGGCACGGCTTGCTATGTTAAAGGAGCGGATGAAATACAGAAAGCACTTGAGTGCCGATGCAATATAAAATTTGGTGAAACAACCGCCGACAAAAAAGTATCATTGATATCAGCCCGGTGTGTAGGTTCGTGCGGCTTGGCACCGGTTGCAGTTCTCGACAATGAAGTAGTCGGAAAATTAAGTCCCTCCGATGCAGTTGCACGAGTTGAAAAATGGTTAGAGAATTAGAAGGGAAATAGAAAATGACCATAGAAGAATTAAAAGAGTTATCGCAGAAAGAGAAAGCCCGACAACAGAAATTCAAGTATCGCATTTTATTTTGTTCGGCAGCCGGCTGTATTTCGTGCGGAAGCGGTGCCCTTAAAGATTTATTTAAAGAAGCATTTAAAGAAAGTTCGTTCGATAAAAAATGTGAATTAGTCGGAACCGGTTGTATGGGTTTATGCGGCGAAGGTCCGTTAGTAAAAATTTTGCCCGACGGAACTATATACAAAAAAGTTGATTCAGAGACTGTAAAAAAAATCGTACACAGCCATCTTATCAATCAACAAATTGTAAAAGAAAATGAAATCGATCCTGCACATCCGTTTTTTGCCAGCCAGCAGAAGATTGTTCTCGAAAACTGTGGCCAGATTAATGCCGAAAGTATTGAAGAATATATCGCAAATGACGGTTACGAGGCGTTAGCGAAAGTATTGACAGAATTAAAACCTGAAGAAGTTATTGAAGAGATTCGGAAAAGCGGTTTACGCGGACGTGGCGGCGCCGGTTATCCGACAGGTTTGAAATGGGGAATTGTTCGTAAAGCGGTGAGCGATAAAAAATTTATAGTCTGTAACGCCGACGAAGGCGATCCAGGTGCATTTATGGATCGCAGTGTATTAGAAGGGGACCCTCATCGAATTTTAGAGGGGATGGCAATTGCCGGTTACGCCACAGGTGCAAATCAAGGTTATGTTTATGTGCGTGCTGAATATCCGTTGGCGATTGAAAGATTAAAAATTGCTATCAAACAGGCTGAGAGGATCGGACTATTAGGTAACAGAATTTTTGAATCGAATTTTAATTTCAGAGTCGATTTGCGCATTGGTGCCGGTGCTTTTGTTTGTGGTGAAGAAACCGCTCTACTCAGATCAATCGAAGGACGCCGCGGTCGCCCACGTCCACGCCCCCCTTATCCATCCGAAAAAGGTTTATGGGGTATGCCTACTTTAATTAACAACGTCGAAACGTTTGCAAATATTGCCCCAATTATTATCAAAGGAAGCGAATGGTTCTCGAAAATTGGAACTCCGAAAAGTACAGGAACAAAAGTATTCGCACTTGCTGGACAAATTAAAAATACAGGTTTGATTGAAGTTCCGATGGGAATTCAACTCCGAAAAATTGTTTTCGATATCGGCGGCGGCACACCCGATGGTACTGAATTCAAAGCAGTTCAAACCGGAGGTCCTTCCGGTGGGTGCATACCGGCAGAGCATTTGGATATTTCAGTTGACTACGAAGCACTCGCAACAGTCGGCTCGATGATGGGCAGCGGCGGTATGATAGTTATGGATTCAACATCGAAAATGGTTGAGGTTGCAAAATATTTTATGGAATTCAGCGTCGATGAATCGTGCGGCAAATGTATTCCGTGCAGAGTAGGTACAAAACATATCCATTCGCTCCTCGATAAAATTTCTAAAAATGAGGCTACAATCGAAGATGTTCAACTTCTCGAAGAACTCTGTGCTATGGTAAAAGACACGAGTCTTTGCGGGTTAGGACAATCGGCGCCAAATCCGGTATTTTCCACACTTCGATATTTTAGGAATGAGTACGAAAAATTATTGAAGCCTGTCGAGAACTATGTTCCATCCCAAGAAAATTCAAAAGAGAAATGAGGTAAGAACGATTTATGGCAATTTTAACACTCACAATAAATGGTGAACAACTTAGTGCAAAAGAAGACGACACGATTCTAAATGTTGCTCGCGAGCATGGTATTAAAATCCCCACACTCTGTCATTTAGAAGGTTTATCTGATGTAGGCGCCTGCCGATTGTGTATTGTAGAAATCGAAGGACAATCGAAGCTATTTCCAGCCTGTACCACTAAACCTCAAGAGGGGATGGTTGTTCGTACCGACACCGATAGATTAAAAAAATATCGTAGAATGATTATTGAACTACTTGCTTCGGAAGGAAATCATCACTGCGCTGTATGTGTGGCAAACAATAACTGTGAATTACAGGACTTAGCATACGAAGTCGGATTAGTTTATGTTCGTTTCCCATATCTTTATCCTAAGAAAGAGTTAGACGCAACGCATAAAGATTATGTGAACGACAGAAACAGATGTGTGTTGTGCACACGCTGCGTTCGGGTTTGTCACGAAGTTGAAGGAGCCCATACGTGGGATATAGCCGGCAGAGGGATTGATTGTGAAATAATATCCGACTTAAATCAACCTTGGGGCACCTCGAAAAGTTGCACCGGATGCGGCAAATGTGTTGTAGTATGCCCTACCGCCGCTTTATTTGAAAAAGGATCAACGATAGCTGAAATGGAAAAACATCCTGAGTTTTTAAAATACATAGTAACAGCTCGCCAAAAACGCGAGTGGATTAATATCGAAGAGGATTAATTATGAAGCCAAAAGTAGCAACAGTATGGTTGAGCGGTTGTTCGGGTTGTCACATGTCGTTCCTTGACCTCGATGAACGCCTGATAGAGCTTGCCGATAAAATGGAACTTGTCTTCTCGCCGATAATTGATATAAAAGATTTTCCTAAAGATGTGGATGTTACACTTGTCGAAGGAGCAGTATCAAAAGATGAGGATGAACATTTTGCACATATTATAAGAAGGAATTCGAAGTATGTAGTTTCCTTTGGAGATTGTGCTGTAACTGGAAATGTAACCTCGATGCGTAACAAATTTAGCAATACCGAAATCTTGAATCGTTCGTATATTGAATTAGCTGAAAGTGATGGAGTCGTACCAAACGATTATAATACGATTGCAAAAATGCTCCCCACGGCGCGTCCTCTTCACGAAATAATCAAAGTCGATGCCTTCATACACGGATGTCCACCAACCGCCGACCAAATTTGGTTTGCAGTTAGTGAACTTTTGGCTGGTAGGTTACCAGTTTTTTCAACAATTTATTTAAGATATGGTTAGAAAAATATGTCAAATATAATTACAATAAAACCAGTTTCGCGCATCGAAGGTCATGCAAAAATAACTATCCACCTCGATGATAAAAAAAATGTAAGCGATGCACGTTT
>CAMTVZ010000061.1:0-4945 GCA_947085285.1 uncultured Ignavibacteriota bacterium | reverse complement strand
TTATAAAATATGTTGTTTTTTACATTACTTGTATTGGAAACCCAACGGTCGTAGGCATTTGATGTCTCGGTATGGTCAAAATTTGTACCACCAATATATACACTATTATAATAATAATCTACAATATTGGGAGTTTCAGAATAATCAAGAATGCCAACCGCATAGAAATCAGAACGAATTGAAGAGGCTGCTGGTAAAGAAATAAAATTGTTGGCAAATTGATAGTAAAAAGTTTTGCCAGCTGCCCCCCAACAACCTATTCCAACATTATTTTTTCTGGCTTCAGACGATGAAATGTTTGATATTTTATTCTTATATACGTAAACGCTATCTGCGAACCATACATGAATACCAATTGTCCATGAAGCTGTAGCAGAGCTATTATGAATATTATCAATAGTATTTCCAAATATTCTAAAATTTTTCGTAGGATGAATACTGGCAGTACTTAAAGCGACCCTGATACCTGTTGGTTGTAGGCCTCCGCCACCAATATCAGAAATATTATTGTTAGATATTGTAAAATTCAAACCGGAATTTTCAACACGTATACCTAAGGGAACAGCCCCGGGAGCTTTAATATTTGAAATAGTGTTACCATCAATAGTAAAATTCTCTGGTGCAATTCCTGCCGTGCTAGTTGTAGGTCCAGTTATATGAATACCCCGCACTATAACACCAGTTACGGTTGACGTTAGATCACGGATAATATTATTTTTAAGAATAATATTTTTAATCCTATCTGTAGATCCGCCGATCCAAATTCCGCTAAAACCAGTCTCAGTTGCTGTTGGTGAATACTCATTATAAATTTCATTATTTTCTGCTGTAAAATTTTCAACACTGAACCTTAACATTATAGCAGCACCATGAAAAGTACCTAATCCATTGAAATTATAAAGTTTCGAATTCTTAACAGATACTCGTACAGTTGGGTCGGTTGGCCATCCAGAAACATATAAATGGGCTTCCGGTATCCCTTCGCCATTATCATAAAACAAGCAATTGTCGAAGGAACAATCCTTTACACCACCATTTTCTCGATTCGAGCCACTAACTTCAACATTACGCCAAACAGTAGAACGAGCAGCACTTCTAAATCTCATATTTTTAAATTCGATATATTGAGCACCACCAACAACAAGTACTGAACGCCCAGAAGTGCCAATTGTACCAGTATTTATAATTGTTAGATTAAAATTAGATGTCCCATTATTACCATCGAAATAAACATTTGAAATGCTATCAATTCTTACGAGTTGACTAGAATGATTACCTGAGATTATTGCAGTTTCTCCGGTTTTAGGTTTAACTGTAATTTTGTAAGTACCCGAACCAGGGATATCACCATAAAATGTGATTGGAAAAGTCTCGCCAAGCGCTACAGCGTTATAGTCAGCTTGAACAAGTAAGTTTACATCGCCAGACATACCATTGGTTTTGAGGGCTGTGAGTGCTTGTGCAAATGTTTCGTAATCAGCACCTGTCACACCAATAGTAAAGTCGCCACTCATTGCAGCTCCTTTTGTTCTTGCAAGCGGATACACAGTACGTTGACCAACATCGTCTTGTTGTGGTCGTTCAGCTTGAACTACCTCGTCCACAACAGTAGCTTTGTTTATCAACCCTCTTTGTGAATCGGCAGCAGTCGCAGTTGTAGCAAGAGCAACTATGAGCAACATAACCGTTAAAAAGGTTAAGAAGTATTTCATAAAATCCTCCTATAGATTTTTGATTGTTTGTTGATTAATTAATTGAAACATGAATTAAGGTTTAATTGTTTTTTTGTATTGTTTGAATTATATAAAAAAAATTTTGACGAATTCTTTGGTTGAGAAGAAATGTATTCCAGGCAATCACTCCTTTCAAATTTTTTATTTGGTAAGTAGTAGAAATATTCATTCGATACTATTTGATTACTAAAAATTTATTATTTAAAATTTCAATAGTTACTGAAACATTTTACTAATTTTGCGCGCTTACTACCTTTAAACTCATAAATACAAAAGGCGAGGGTACTTATATGTTCTCAGGTATTATATTTTCTAAAACAATCTAACACTTTTTTTAACAACTGTCAAGTGTTTTATAATTTTTTTTAAAAAAAATTTTCTTTTTTTTCTTTCTACATCCGACTTAAATATAATGCTATTTTAATAAAAGTCAAGTATTTTTTTAAAAAAAAGATTTTTCGCCTCACGATAAAACCAATAAATTTTTACGAACTTCCATTATCTTAAACCAAGCCTTTAACTGGTTGGTATATATCACTTATTTTATAAACAAAAAATTAGCTATTACAATCGAGGTCATTGCCTCAGCCACTGGCACAATCCGCGGACAAATACAGCAATCATGGCGTCCACCAATATTTAATATTTTTGTGGTACCATCCAATCCAATAGTTTTTTGAGTTAAAGCAATTGAGGATGTCGGTTTTACTGCAATGCGAAAAACAATATTCTCGCCAGTCGAAATTCCACCTAATATACCACCAGCATTGTTTGTCCTTGTGCGAATACGTTTCAATTTTTTATCGAAATAAAATTCGTCATTGTTTTGGCTTCCATAAATTTCAGTCGCATAAAAACCTGAACCAATCTCAAATCCTTTCACCGAAGGAATCGATAACATTGCTTTTGCAAGTTCAGCATCGAGTTTACTGAACACCGGCTCGCCTAATCCGGGCGGACAACCTTGAACCACAACTTCAACAACCCCACCAACCGAATCGCCGGCTTTCATTGCTTCTAAAATTTTCTTTTCCATTTTTTTTGCTGCCTTCGGGTCTGGACAGCGAACAGAATTTTTTTCTATCTCTGCGTAATCTATTTTTTTTGCTTCAATGCCTGCAATCGATTTTGTGTAACCAATAATTTTTATCTTGTGTCGAGCCAATATTTTTTTTGCAATTGCACCTGCGGCAACACGACCGATAGTCTCTCTGCCCGATGCACGACCGCCGCCACGGTAATCGTAAATTCCATATTTTGAATAGTACGAAAAATCGGCATGCCCGGGGCGAAAGATGTTTTTGATATTTTCATAATCTTCGGAACGTTTCTCTTTGTTCCAGACAATTATGCAAATCGGAGTACCAAGTGTTTTGCCTTCGAATACTCCGCTTAATATTTCAGCTCTATCCTCTTCCTGTCTCTGGGTTGTGATAATGCTTTGACCTGGCCGGCGGCGGTCGAGTTCTCTCTGGATGTCTTCAACCGATAATTTCAGCTTTGAAGGCACACCATCAATTACAACTCCTACAGCTTTGCCGTGGCTTTCGCCGAATGTTGTAACTCTGAATTTTTCACCATAAGTATTACCTGTCATAATCTTTCCTTCTTTTATCCGTGTCAATCCGTCCAATCCGCGTTCATCCGCGTTCTATTCATCTCTGTTTTAATAGAACACGGATGCACACGGATGTGACGGATTCGGACGGATTGTTTTATCCGTGTCCATCTGTCTAATCCGTGTTCATCAGTGTGCTATTCATCTCTGTTTTAATAGAACACGGATGCACACGGATGTGACGGATTCGGACGGATTGTTTTACTAGCTTCCTATTCATCAATTAAAGATAAAGTTTGTTTAATTCATCCCAAAAACCCGGGAACGATTTGTTTACACAAGCCGGATTCTGTTCTCCAGAAATGAATTTGATATTCGGGATTTTTAAACCCGCAACTGCAAAACTCATAGCTATTCTGTGGTCGTTGTAAGTTTCTATCTCAGCACCAATATATTTTTCCTTCGGCACAATTTCAAGTCCGTCATCCAACTCGGTAACTTCAGCCCCCAACTTCCGCAGTTCGGTTGCAAGTGCGTATAAACGATCCGATTCCTTATAACGCAAATGAGCCACGTTCTCTATTTTACTCTTCCCCTTTGCAAACAATGATACTACTGCTAAAGTTGGAACGATGTCGGGCATATCGTTCATATCAATTTTGATATTTAATAGTTCCGAGCCACCGAAAACTGTAATCCCTGAAACATCCTTTTTTACTCTGCATCCCATTTTTTCGAGTACATTTAAAAACAAAGCATCCCCTTGTTTGGAATGTGGATTTAAATTTTGCACAGTAACTTTTCCGCCGGTTATCGCTGCGGCTGCAAAAAAATAAGATGCCGATGAATAATCCCCCTCTATTATATATGTGGCGGACTGGTATAGTTTTGTGCTACTAATAATGTAACCGTTTGTTTTTTCTTGAACATCAGCACCAAACGATTTCATTACTTCGATTGTGATATCTATATATGGTTTTGAGACAACATCCCCATATGGCTTGTCCGAGCTGGTGGGTTCGCTAAGCACGATATCGATATCTTTTTGGGCGTATGGTGAAATCAATAATATAGAAGAAACAAACTGGCTACTTTTAGAGGCATCGATACTAACGGTTTCACCTGTTAATTTTCCGCCATAGATTTTTACGGGGGGATAACCATTATTAGTTTCTGTGCGAATTCCGAGTTGTTCAAGAGCGGCTGTTAAATCACCAATCGGTCGGAAGTTCATTCGTTCATCGCCATATATAATAGTAGAACCATCGGCTAATGCTGCGAATCCTGCAAGAAACCGCATTGCAGTGCCAGCATTTCCGACAAATATATCGGAATTGGGTGCCTTAATTTTTCCACCTGTTCCAGTTACAAGTAATTTGTTTTCAATTTCCTCAATACGAACACCAAATTTCCGAAGCGCATCTATCATAAGTCGGCAATCGTCGGCAGTTGAAAAATTCACAATTTCCGATACTCCATTTGCTAAAGCAGCTGCAATCAGAGCCCTGTTTGTAATACTCTTTGATGTTGGAACATTAACCACAGCATTTACATTATCTATTGCATCGTTTTTTTTTATTTGGCTGGTCATAACACTGATTTAAAAAGTTTTTGTTGTAATTTTGCCTGCGTTTCAAAAATTTTAGTCCCTGGA
>CAMTVZ010000060.1:0-2515 GCA_947085285.1 uncultured Ignavibacteriota bacterium | reverse complement strand
TTTTAGAGTATCCGCATTATGGGTTGACTGCCACCCAGCTTTACCGGAATCTTTTTGCCTGGATTGAATTACAAAAAAAACCAGCCCCCATTCTTTTAGGTTTGATTGTAATAGTAGCAATTGTAAACATCATCGGTACTCTGTTGATGATGGTTTTAGAACGAACACAAGATATCGGAATACTGAAATCCTTGGGTTCAAGTGCCTCTGATATTCAAAAAATATTTTTGATTCAGGGTATGTTTATTGCCAGCATTGGCGTTGCTATGGGTAATCTATTAGCTTTTGCTTTATGTTATTTACAACTTGAATTAAAATTTTTCTCGCTTCCATCCGATATTTATTTTATGAGCACAGTCCCAATTTTATTGAAGTGGGAAAATTTTGTAATAGTAAGTGCAATAGTATTATCGCTTTGCTTCGTTTCATCATTACTCCCCTCGAAAGCAGCTGCAAAGTTAGATGCCGTAACAACTTTGAGGTTTCGTTGATGCGATTCGAAAATTTTATAGCCCGAAGATATCTCGCTTCGAAACGAAAAATTCAATTCATCACGATCATCAGTTTTATTTCAATAATCGGAATTACTGTTGGAGTTGCAGCATTACTGATTGTGATGTCGGTTTTCAACGGTTTTACCGGACTTGTTACATCAATTTTAATCGGCTTCGATCCTCACATCCGTATTGAACAAAGAGGTGGTATCGATTTGCAAAGTTACAACCGTATATCGGATGTTTTAAAAAACGAAAAACTGGTTTCGGGACATTCACCATTTATTTCCGGCAAAGCTATGATTATTTCAAAAGCTTTTAATAAAGTTGTATTTATCAGAGGAGTGGACGAGGGAAAGATTGCCTCCGTTTCGGGTGTAAAAGAGAAAATTGTTTTAGGTGATTTCGATTTGAGAGATACGAAAGAATACGGTTCAATTATTTTAGGTTTGACACTTTCAGATAGATTGGGAGCTGTTGTGGGCGATTATGTGGATATAGTCAGTCCGTATGCTTTTTCTTCGGCTTTAACACCTTTCAGCGTACCAGCAGTTAAAAAATTTAAAGTTACTGGAATCTACGAATCGAATAACAAGGAGTACGATTCTCAGTTTGCGTATATCTCAATTGAATCGGCGCAGGCATTATTCGAAATGAGCGGCCGATATTCCGGTGTGGAAGCCCGGCTGTTTGATCTCGATAAATCAGAATCCTTCAAGTCGAATCTTTTAAAAAAATTAGAATCGGGAATTGAAATATCAACCTGGTTCGATTTGCATTCCGATTTATATTCGATGATGAAAATCGAAAGATATATTGCTTACATTCTATTGAGTTTGATAATTCTTGTAGCAAGTTTTAATTTGTTGGGTTCGTTGTATATGACTGTGATAGAAAAGCGGCGCGACATCGGTGTGCTTCAGTCGATGGGGGCATCACAAAAAAGCATAATCAGAATTTTTATGTATGAAGGAATACTGATCGGGCTTATCGGAAATGCGTTGGGAATTATTCTCGGTTTGGTTTTGATATTCTTACAACAACAATATCATCTTTTCCCACTCGACCCAACGGTTTATATTATTCCGGCAATTCCGGTCGAGGTGCATCTAATCGATTTTATTACAGTAACTGCCGCCTGTATGATACTGACTCTGCTTGCATCATATTTTCCAGCACGGCGGGCATCAAAAATAATCCCGATTGAATCAATAAGATGGGAGTAGTATGGAAAAACAAATAATTATTCGCTGTTCAAACATTCAAAAGAGATTTGTTACCGACAAAAAGTCGAATAGCTTTCTTCAAGTTCTTAAAGGAATTGATTTAGAAATTTATGAGGGTGAAATTGTTTCGATTGTTGGTTCATCGGGTGCCGGTAAAAGTACACTTTTACACATACTCGGCGGATTAGATAAACCGACCGAAGGAGAAGTTTATTGGGGTGAGAAAAATATTTCCGAACTCAACGATGAAAATTTAGCGAGACTGCGAACTAAGGAGGTAGGATTTGTTTTTCAATTTCATCATCTGTTGCCCGAGTTTACGGCGCTCGAAAATGTAGCAATGCCACAAATGATTCTCGGAAAAACTTTGACGGCTGCTCAAAATAGCGCCAAATCGGTTTTACCACTCGTCGGTTTAGCCGAGCGTTCGAACCATAAGCCGAGCGAATTATCGGGTGGCGAGCAACAACGCATCGCAATCGCCCGAGCGATTGTTAATAAACCAAAAGTTGTCTTAGCTGATGAGCCAACAGGTAATTTAGATTCTGCTACCTCGGAAGAGTTATTTGCGCTTATTCAGAGTTTAAATAAGGAGAACAAACAAACATTTGTAATAGCCACACATAACGAAAATTTAGCTAAACGTTCGCACCGTGTTTTGCGTATCGAAGACGGAAAGCTTTTTAATATATAATTGGTTTTTAAACTAATTTTTTTTAGATTAACACAGAAAAAATTAAGGAAATAAAATGGCAAAAATAGTAAAATCGAAAGTTCACAAAAAAACCGAAATTA
>CAMTVZ010000059.1:0-1465 GCA_947085285.1 uncultured Ignavibacteriota bacterium | reverse complement strand
TGAGAATATCGGTAAAGTTAAAATAATATGCAAAAAAAAATTTCAATTATTTTTCTTATATTGAAATCAGTTTTAATGGCCTAATTTATAACAAAAAAAGAAATATGATGAAAAAACTAGAAATAAATATAGACCTATATTCGCCTCGAGAACTCAAAGAGCTCGCCAATTCATTTTATCAAGAAGTAAAAAATCGAGATCCAATTTTATTTAACCGTTTCGAAAACTATCGTCTAAATCCTCAATCAACAACACCGGTCGAAATATCCGGCATCCTCATTTCGATGGCTGAACATTTGGATAATTTTATTGCGAGGTTGTTTAAAGTTGAAAACGAACTGAAGGTTTTGAAAAAATTCATTGAATCGGAAAGTGATGTTGTATTTTTCAAAAAAGAATTCATCCTCCGCCGTGCCTTAAAAAAGTGGGATGCAATAAAAGTTCAAACTTTGAATTTTGATGAAATTGATTCTTTCTTAAAAAATATTCGAAATGCCGCATTTAATAATTTTGATGGGGATGAAGAAAAAGCCACAGCTAATATGGCAAAAACATTGGTTGAAATTGAAAAAGCTTATAAGCAAAAATTACAATTGAATGATTCGCAGCTGAATGTTGTTGGAAAATTGAAAAGATTTTTTCCAGATGAGAGTGAAAATGCTTTTGTTGTGGTAACGACATTTTTAGAAAAACTTGAACAATGGTGCAGTAAAATACATTTCACCTCCGATTTAAAAAACAGAGTGAAAGGATGGACCTCATTCCGCTTGCCTGAAGATATTGATTACGAGAAGTTAGTACATTTCGAAAGTCATACAAATGGGAATGGCTCATTAGAAATAATGGTAGGAGCCGAATCGGAATATCGCAGACGTGATGGATTCGATTTAACCGACAGTCGCTTTAATCGTCGCGATGTTCTAGCCGAAGTTGATTACTGCATATTTTGTCATGAACGCAACAAAGATTCCTGCTCGAAGGGTTTGTTCGAAAAATCAGGAGAGTTAAAAACTAATCCTCTCGGAATTGAACTTGGCGGCTGTCCACTCGACGAAAAAATTTCGGAAGCTCACTTCTTGAAAAGTCGTGGCAATGCAATTGGTGCCCTCGCAATGATAATGATAGATAATCCGTTGGTGCCTGGAACGGGTCATCGCATCTGCAACGACTGTATGAAGTCGTGCATCTATCAAAAACAAACTCCAGTAAATATTCCACAAATCGAAACAGGAATTCTAACTGATGTCTTAAATCTTCCATTCGGTTTCGAAATTTACAGCCTTCTGACACGTTGGAATCCAATTAACATTCATCAACCATACAGCAAACCTTATAACGGAATTAACATTTTAGTTGTCGGCTTGGGACCTGCCGGTTACACACTTGCTCATTATCTTTTAAACGAGGGCTTCGGTGTAGTTGGTGTTGATGGATTAAAAATTGAACCTCTCCCTAAAGAACTTGT
>CAMTVZ010000058.1:0-7574 GCA_947085285.1 uncultured Ignavibacteriota bacterium | reverse complement strand
CAATTTTCCGATTTGTCGGTCCGGCGTGCGCACCCGCCGATTCGGGTCCGGTAAAAACTGCCGGACAGTGTTCTTTATCCCATGCAGGTTCGAGTCCCAATTTTTTAACTTCCTTCAAAATGAAATTAGCAACATCTCGTTCTGTTTTCCCAGGTTTAATAAATCGAGAAACTTTATCGAATATCTTCAAAGTATCACCAATCGAGTCTTTTATCAATTTTAATTCTGTTGACGATTTTCTTCCTCTTAAAGCCGAGATAATCGGTTCGGCTGAAACGATTCTTTCTTTGTACGGTGTTGCCTCCAAATATTTCATCAATTGCAGCCACATTCCGTGTGTGAGTCCATCCGAAATCACTGTATTGGTTGAATAATTCAAGGCAATAGTTTTGGGATTTATTCTATTCAAAACTTCCAACAAAGTATCTTTTATCGATTGGACGTATCCGATAATCTCTTTATAATGACCGTGGGTTTTTAGGTTTGCGATATCCAAACTTCCGGCTATCGCTATTGTTTGCCCATTGGCTGTTATGATGAATGCAGTTTGCCAAGTGCAATGTGTTCCAACGCTCACTTCAATAACAGGGTCGGGTATTGTGGTGCTTTCACGAACAAAAGTCATCCACATATCAATTTTCTTTTCTTTTAAAATATCAATTGCTTGTTGAATTTTTTCTCGTACCATATTTTTTTCCATTTTATTTTGTGAGAATTTAGCTAAGTAGTACGACTAAAGCAAATTAACCATAAGTAAGTAGCACTTGATTTTGATATATTAATTCTGTAAAATAAGTCAGTAATTATCAAGAAAAATTGTAAAAAGGTAAAATATGAGAATAAAAGAAAACATTATCGAGGATGTAGCAGTAATTACATTAAGGGGCGACTTAATCGGTGAACCAGAAACTTCAAATCTTCGCGAGAAGGTTCGCAGTTTAATTACAAATAATATAAAGAAAGTGGTTATCGACTTAGCCGATGTTTCATATATTAATTCTACCGGTTTGGGGAGTTTAATTTCGGTTTTAACAACTCTCCGTAATGCCGGTGGCGATTTGAAGCTTTCGGGTGTAGGTGAAAAAATTAAATCGATTTTTGTTATTACTCAGTTAATAAAAGTATTCGACACACACGAAACGGTAGAACGTTCAGTAGCAGCTTTTAAAAAATAGTAAAATTAAAGAATCGCTCAAGTTACACAGCTTGAGCGATTTTGTTTTAGAAAAAACCAAATAGTATCATATAACCAACGGAAGTGAGAATACATATGAACAAGGCAAATTATTTCATTATTTATTTTTCTCTTACAATATTATTTATAAATGAAGTATCGAGCCAGCCCTCCGTTATAACTCTTCCTGCTTCTTCGATTACACAAACTTCTGTTGTTCTAGGGGCGGACATAAAAAGTAATGGGAACCAAACATTAGCGGTTTTTTGGATTGGACGAACCAAGATTCCTGAATTTATTCCAAACGATTATAATGGAAATATAGACTTCAAAAATGTTTTTGATACAATTATTACATTACGCATAGATGGATTAATGCCAAATACAACATATCGCTATAGAGTTGATGCATTATTTACTTATTCAGATAGTAGTAGAAAATGGCGGGAGGGTCGCGAGGAATATTTTACAACTCTTGCTGATAAAAATTCAGGGGGATTCATTATTCCTATTAAGTTTAGCAATCAAGGACAATTAAATAAAATTAAATTTTTAGGTTTACATACACACGCATCAGATTGCTTTGATTGGAGTTTTGGCGAATTTCAACTTCCCCCTTTACCGCCTGATGATTTTAATGATATCCGTTTTGTTAGTCCAAGGAAAAATTTAAATCATTGTTACGATTTAGGTATAAAAATGGATATTCGTAAGTATCGTGATTCAACTCAAATTGATACATTTAAAATACGATTTCAAACCATCGCTGAATATCATCCTTTAATTTTATCTTGGCCAAACCTCAATAACTATTACTCAGGTTCAGTTACGTTAAAGGATCCTCACGGTGGAATTTACATTAACACAGATATGAAAACACAAACATCTGATACTATTGATTTATCATATGAGTCGAATTTTCTCTACATCATCACTGAACATCCTAAGCGATTTTTATCAATGGAGATTGAACAAATTGGTAATCAAAATCTTTTATTGAGCGCACGTTTCAACCCTGCGGGTGATTCTACTTTTGGATGGTTTGAATGGGGAAAAACGAATGAATTCGATAACCAGACATCAATGAAATATTTAGGTGATGGGTATTCACAAGTTGAGTTTAATGACTTATTAGAAAGTCTTCCTTCAAACAGTCCATACTATTTTCGAACCGTAACCCAAAATAAACTTGGAAAGTTTTATAGTGTTGAACAAATATATGAGGTTAGATCCTCCATTAATATTATCAAGGAAAAACCGAATCACGCAGAGAGATTTGAGTTGCTAACGAGCTACCCTAATCCTTTTAACACTTCCACAATTATCAGCTTCAGAATTCCATACAATCTTTCAAATTCACATGCTGAATTGACAATCTACAATATTCAAGGTCAATTAGTAAAAACGCTCTTGCGTGAGGTGCTACCGGCGGGAAATTATATGACACAGTGGGATGGAACGGATACACACGGGAAAATTATGTCAAGCAGTATGTATTTTTACCAGTTGAAATTAGGAACTCAGATTTTAATTGGAAAAGTAAGTCTTATCAAATAACAATGGAAAATAAAAAATTTAAACTTTTATCGAATGCTTTTGAAAACGGAAAAGTAATACCAACAAGGTATGCGAATACCGGTATAACCGGCGGTAAAAATATTTCGATTCCCCTTAAATGGGAGAATCCACCTAAAGAAACGAAATCGTTTGCAGTTTCGATTATCGACTTGCATCCAATCGCTAACAATTGGGTACATTGGCTTATTATTAATATCCCGTTTACTGTCAACGAAATAGTTGAAGGGGCATCAAACACTAATAAAATACCTGCGGGGGCTAAAGAACTGAATAATACTTTTGGTTTAACTGGTTATGGCGGTCCCCAACCCCCAAAAGGAAGCGGCTTGCATAAGTATGAAGTTACAATTTATGCTTTAGATGTAGAAAAATTGGAACTCGATAAACATACATCAAACTCAACTTTTAAGAAGGCGATTGAGGATAAAGTTATAGCAACCGCAAAAACTGTCGGTGTGTTTGAGAGGTAAATTCTAGACCCGAACGTTTTCGATTTTTCAAATTTGAAATTGTTTAGAGATTCGAATTCTGAATTTCGGGTTTACTACTCACACTCGCCTTAAACTCATCAATTAGATTTTGTACAAGTTCCTTTACTGTAGTTATGCTTGTTGCTTTGAAAGCATTCGAGCCGCAGAAGGCATATCCTTTTTCAAAATTTCCTTTTAACGCATTTATCAAAGCAGTTATTATACAATAAGGGCTGCTCGATACTTCACATGTCTTAATACACTGAAACGGGCAATGCAATGGTTGCCGTTTTCCTTGTTTCACCATCTCAAGAAAACGACTGCCAATAGCTCGGCCAGGTAACCCTACTGGACTTTTAATGATTTCAATGTCCTCACGCCGAGCGTTGATGTAAGATTGTTTGAACTCAGGCGAGGCATCGCACTCTTCAGTTGTTACAAAACGTGTTCCCATCTGAACCCCCGAAGCCCCTAACTGCATAATGTTGTATATATCTTCGCCGGTATAAATTCCGCCGGCTGCTATTACCGGTATCTGCTTGTTGTACGTTTCTTCAAACTGTTTAACTTCTTTTACAACCTCAGGAATCAGTTTTTCGAGCGAGTAATTTTCATCTTCTATCTGTTCAGGTTTAAATCCTAAATGCCCACCTGCTTTTGGACCTTCCACAACAATTGCATCGGGAAGGTAGTCATAATTTTTTTTCCATTTCTCACAAATAATTTTGGCTGCCCGTCCCGACGAGACAATAGGAGCTAATTTTGTAACGCTATCTTTTTTCAGGAAACCTGGTAAATCGAGCGGAAGTCCAGCTCCGGCAAAAATAATATCTGCTTTTTCGGAGATAGCTGTTTTTACCATATCGGTAAAGTTCGACATCGCAACCATTATATTTATACCGATAACTCCTGATGTTTTCTCACGAGCTTTTCGTAGCTCTTCTTTTAGTCCTAATATGCTCGCTTCTAAAAAATCATTCGAAAATTTTTTGTATAAAAGTCCCAACCCGGCGCTTGAAATAACACCAACTCCCCCTACGTTTGCAACTGCCGAGGCTAATCCTGAAAGTGATACTCCAACTCCCATTCCACCTTGGATAATGGGAATAGGAACACTTAAATTGCCAATATATAATGTATTCATCAATATTATATTCTTTGTTAGTTAAAGATAAGTAATTATTTGATTAAAACCACTTCTTATTAAAAATCGTATTGAACGAGAGGTGTGTAAACTATGTTTGTAAGCGGTTCATATATTCTTAAAAGTAATGGGCCGTCGTTGCTGAATGTTTGCTTGTAATAGTTCCTAAGCGGACTTAAATCAAACTTGATATTTTTAGTAATCCATGCTTCACACATATCGGCGTTGGAATTGTGCGATAAATAAATTTCAGCTTGTGGCGGATTTGTTTTAATAATTGATCGTGAACCGAATAACCTGAAATCATGCGTACGACATCCGCCCGAATAAGATACAACTATTATCAATGTATCTCTTAAAGTCCAAGCTGAGTTAATTAAAGCAAAATCGTTATAAAAATCGGGACCGGGTGAATTATTAAAAAGTATAATCTGATCATCGGTTTGTATATTTCCAGTTGTTGAAACAGAAGCGTTTTGGCATCCCCAAAATAACAAAGTTATTATAGTTAGTATAAGAATCATTTTATTTTTCATCTTCGATTTCTTATTGCTTATTCCCCTTTGGACGAATAATTGTTTTGCTTTCTTGATATACGAATGAGTAAGGAGGCACACTTTCAGTTAACCAAACATTACCGCCAATAATACTGTGATGTCCAATCACCGTTTCGCCACCAAGTATGATCGCCTGTGCATATAAAACTACATCATCTTCTATTGTTGGGTGCCTCTTCGATTTAGCGAGCTTCTTGTCGACACTCAACGCCCCAAGTGTAACGCCTTGGTACATTTTTACGTTGTCGCCGATGATTGCTGATTCACCGATGACTATTCCTGTCCCGTGGTCTATAGCAAACGATTTACCAATTTGAGCCCCTGGATGAATATCGATTCCTGTTATCTGGTGAGCATATTCTGTTAGTAAGCGAGGGAAGATAGGAACCTTAAGCTTGTAGAATTCGTGTGCGAAGCGATAGATTGCGATAGCTGTGAATCCGGGATAAGCCAGAATTACTTCGTCGATGTTTTCTGCTGCCGGGTCGCCGCTGTTGATGGCTTCGGCATCTAACCAGAGTTTTTTGTGAATTTCAGGGAGCGAATTCATAAAACGTTGTGTAATCCTTGCTACATTCGATTTTGAATCTTTTAATAAAGGCATAAGCAAATGCTTTAAGTCACGTTCTATCAGAACTAGACGTGCTCCTATTTCCTCAGTTGTGAAAAAACCTTCTTTACAAAAATGAGGGAACAGCATCGCTAATAAGTTATCTACAAAATCATGAGATCCCTTTTTCAATTGGAAGCCGAGTGAATGATCGTCGCGCCGATTTTTCAGAATCTGTGCAAAGTTGTTATATGAAAGTTTGTTTGGCATTTTTATAACGAACAAGCTTTTATTTATTTCTTCCTATTTTTTTTGGTAATCCAAATTCATCTAATTCAACTTCGGTTGGTTTTTCAATCTCTATTAAACTCTCATCTTCCATTAATTTTAAATCCTCTGCTTTGTTTAGGTCGATGGAATTTGTTGAAGATAATGATTGTTTGTTTCTGACTGATTGATAAAATATTTTGTCGAGTACTCCAAATTTATTCAGTAGCCAGAGTGTAAAATACAAGAGCAATCCTACAATGATTGTGTATATGAAAAAATATATTGCCACTCCCAATAGTAATGTAACTGCAAGGAATAAATAAATTAGAAATGAAACCTCTAAACCTGCACGCAATTGTGGGTTTCTGAAAGTTGCAATTTTTGAAAGTATAGATATAACACTAACCACAATTGGTTGCAAGATATAACGATATCCAATCCCAGTTTTATTTTTTAAAAAATTAGTTTGAGCCTGTAGCCACTTTTGTAACGAAGCACAGCTTTCGGCAACCGATTTTGTGTTAAAGTAACCTAATATGCCGCCAACGATTAAGGGCACAATAATAAATATTAAATCTGTCATATTCTCCTCAATTTTTTTAAAAACTCATCGGTTTCAAATCCATTTCAACCTTAAACAGTAAATGTATTTTTTGCTTTTAAGGTATATTTTTCAGGATTAATTAAATTGGCAATTTCTAAATCTATCTCCAATTCGGGCCAGTACAAATGATATCCGTGCAGCAAATTAACATTCTGTATCGACTTTAAACTCTGGTTTTTAGAATATGGGTATTCTCTACCATTTACAAAAATCCAGATACCGAAAGGAGAAACATTTTCAACACTAACCAAAGTAATTTTGCCATGCTTCGATAATTTCATTACTCTTCTTATCTAAAAATTGGTATCTCACATTGGAATCTAATCTATTTTTTCACATTTTGCAATTAGGATAACTTTTTTATTCTCCTCAACTTTTCTAAGAACTCTTCCGCTTCAAGTCCAGTTAAACCTTTACCAGCAATTGACTCCTTTGTAATTTTCTCAATATCGAGGAGGCTGGCTATGACAGAAAGTTCAGCTTTGGAGAAACGTTCAGCAAATAAGATGTAGTCTTCGAACGCTTCCCAAGCCATTGGTGTAACGCATTTAACAATCTCTCCCATTTTTTCGGCGTAAACACGGATTTCGTACTGTGCGTGTCTATCCATACGCAAATGCAGAAAGTGGAGCAAATTGTGCAGATCGATTTTCCAATACCATTCGGTATAAAGTGAGAGGGGGAGGTTGATGCGTGCAAGCTCGCGTGCGATATTATCGTCTAAAAATTCTTCGTAGCGTTTATAGCTGGATTGCTGGTCGAACAAAATCGTATCGAGGACTTTTCGCCGAAGTTCGGCTGGAACTTCTTCGTCCGACCTCCCTTGTTTATTTTTTACACTCTGTCCTTTAATTGCATCCTCCGATGGTACATAAAACTCGTCCTTCATAATCGAGTAACGCCCCGAAAGCTCGTTCACGTTTGCTGTGCGATGCCGTATCCATTGCCGCGCAACAAAAATAGGTAGTTTGACGTGAAACTTCAGCTCAACCATCTCGAAGGGGGTAGTGTGTAAATGCCGCATCAGATAACGAAGCAGTATGCGGTCTTCGCTCACAGTCTTTGTCCCTTTCCCGTATGAGACGCGCGCAGCTTGAACTATCGATTCGTCGCCACCCATGTAATCCACGAGGCGGACGAATCCTGCATTCAAACACTTAAATTCTTTATCTAAAATTTCTTCTGCTTTTGGGTTTATAACGTGAGCCATTATTTATATCCTGCTTT
>CAMTVZ010000057.1:0-17641 GCA_947085285.1 uncultured Ignavibacteriota bacterium | reverse complement strand
TTTAGAGACATTCTTCAGAACGTTTTAAAACGTTTTACCTACATTAATAAATATTTTTCTTTTCATCTTTTTAAAAAATATTCCACGACTTGGTCAGGTCAGATTCCTCGGTGCGGAACAAAAAAATTTTATCATTGACTCATTGTATGATTGAACCAATGAAGCTGACTAAAAAGTCTTTGTCTTAAAGATTTTCTTCTCAGAAATAAAGGATTTTTACCACAAGGTCACAAAGTTCACGAAGAAACACCAAGAAATATTACTTTTTAGTCAGCCAACTACAAGTTTTTGCAAGTTCAAAAACGGATGTGTGAGTGATTTGAGGTGAGTTTGCCCTTATTACGCTTTCATTCTTTCGCCTAATTCTTCAACTGTAAATATCCAGCCAACAATTTTACCCGGTTGGATGTCTTTGAAATTCTTCCAGTATTCTTTTGTTCGCATAAAGCGTGAACTTGTATCGCCACTTGGAATTTGTTTTATTTCCTCAAACACACGATTAAAACGGTTCTTCCAGATTTGCATATTCGAAACACGCAAATCAACCCAACCATCGTGCGACCATAGGTCGATATTTGTTTGGTTAATCGGAAACTCGTTTTCACCTCGATAAGGTGGAATTTTTATTTCATCAGCGCGTAATAAAGTTTTTCCATCGGGGAGAAGAATTGGAATTCCGATTGATATAATCTGAGAGCGTAACTGGGAGTTCTTTAAAATTATATCGTTTAATTTTTTTGAAAGTACTTTAGCATCGGTTTTAGCTACAGTAATCATATCTTTAAAACCTAATTTCAGTAGATATGCTTCGTACAATAATTTAGATAAGCGGGGAGGTCCCAACATTTCGAATGCGATGCTATCGACGTTGTAGTTTTTTTCCAGACTTTCCATTTTTTTGAGAGCTGATTCGAGTAAAACACCTGCACGGAAAGTAGGTTCAAGTGTTGCATGGTCGAGTGCGTTTATGATATCGTGCCCTGTATTTCCCCCCAAAATCTCGTAAACTACTGAGTCGGCAATTTCTTCGGGAGTTACATACTCCATCTGTCCGGGCATCGATATTGCCTCGAATTCCCCCTTCGAGAAGATTCCATTTTCACCGGTATCGATAAAAACTGATTTCAAAGTTTTACCTGAAGGTTTACCGAACTGTTTTAGTTTTAAGGTAAGTTTTGCATCTAACTTATAGCCATTTTCAGGGGGGCAATCGTAAAGCTGTACTGCCTTACCCCGCTTTTTGATTTCGCCATAAGAAATTTTTTTCCATGCAATAGCTGCTGTTGGTTTAATCTCTTTTGTAATAGGGGCGTCGGGAGTTCGTCCCATTAAAAAGAGGAGCATAGTGTGGGCTCCTGCGACAGAAGATTTAGCAAGTAAAACGCGCGACGGTTTTTCTTCGCTGTGTGTATATGGGATATTTAAGCCCATCCCACCGGTTCCACTCGTTCCGATTTTAACAAATATTTTGGTCTTTGCAGCCGTCATCGAACGATACATTACTTGCACGTGTCGAACGAGTTGAGGAACATAGAGTGTGCATAACAAACGTTCTGTAATTTCAATTAGATTGTTTTTTTTATTTGCTTTTGCCGCCCTCAATTCTTTAATCACATCTCGCGAGCTTTGGAAAATATTTTGGTAAGCAATTGCCGTTGCTGTATTCACACAATCGATTACCACTTCAGGTTTGTATTTAGTAAGGAGTTTATAGACTGCAGTTTTTCTCAACGAATTTTCAGTTAATTCGTCGACAATATCGTGCATAAATATTTCTCGTTTCTTTTCGTCGGCAAGAATTTCTTCACGCGGTAAGTCTTTAAATTCATCTCGAACAAAAATATTCCCCCACCACGGTATAAAGAAATCTTTTCCTAACGAGGGATATTCCTTACGTAGTTTATCTACTGCATCGAGAGCCTCCTCTTTCAAGAGCGAGGTAACAATGAGCCGTTTAGGGCTTTGCACAATCAGTTTACGACAAACCGCAGAGCCAACTAACCCCCAGCCGCCAATTACACAAACGGTTTTTCCTTTTAGGTCCATATTATTTTAATTTCATTGTTGTTACGATATTTTCAAATGGTATTAAATAATTTTGCTTTTGTGGGTCGAACCAATTTATCGTGATTCTTATAACCTTGTTATTTTTCACAACAAAGTAGGCGCGACTTTCAACATCTTTCATTGAGGTATAATTCAGGAATAAAGTTTTTTGCCCATCCACCATAATTTCGCCCGATGATTTCATTTTGTAGCGTGATTTGTTCTGTTCAAATACTTTTTCCACTGGTAAATCCTGAGCATCGAATACATCGAAGCGAATACTGCAATCTTGTCGGTCGGCACGCAACTCAGCCGCAAAATCGAATTTCCCTTTAGCTACAGAAATAAAATTCAGATTGTCGGGATAGTTAATAATAAAGAATGGAGTTTCGTATTTTCCAAGACTTGTAGATGCAATCCAACCCTCGACAGTTTTCTCAACTGGTGCAGGAAGTTGGAAGGAATTCAACATCGCAGTGAATACCTCGGTATGTGCACCGAACCATTCACCAAATCCTGAAAAGCTTAATGTATAAATTAAAGAATCTACCTGAAAAATATATTTGTATCCTTGAAGATTCATCTTAGTGGTTATAGGAATAGTAAAATTCATCCTGATTGCTGACTTATCCCTGATTGTTTCATTAGTTTCGCTGTCTATTCTACCACTCTGTTTTATTTCATCACGCAACTCATTTGCAAAATCATCGAATGTTTTTCCTTCTAATTTTTTAACTTGGACAAGAACTTCGGTCCCTAATTCACCAGGTTCTCCGGGATAGATGAATTTTTCTTTTACACCTTGCGATTGATAGAATTGTGCATTGCCAGGATGTCCTAATTGTAACCATTTTTCTGGATACTGAATTTGAAAACCGTACATCTGATCTTTGTAATCTTTGTATTTATCAACTTTTACAGGTTCCATTTTCTTTTCGCACGAAAAGAAGAGGATGGGAATTAACAATAATGATAATAATAGAAAATATTTTTTCACGATAAACCTCCTTGAGTGTTATTGGTTATAATAATAGTTAAAAATGTTGTTAAAAACATAAGAAATATTTTTGAGAAAAAAAAATGAAGCCACATCTAATGAATTATTTGATTAAGGCTGAGCGAATATTATTGATTTGTTGCAAATGTTTTTCGCCATGATCGGCATAGGTTTTTAGCATTTCGAAAAGAGAAACCTCGCCTTTTTCGGAATGTATTCCTTTACGACTCCAAGCTTCAAGCGGTAACATCATCAAAAGTTGATACATTCGAGTCCGCATTAATCCGAATACTAATAATGCTGCCTTTTCATCTAACTGATCATAAAAAAGTTTTTCTGCCCATTTATTTTGATCGTATGCTAATAGAGATGGATTTTCTTCTGTAATAATCCTCAACATACGTGTAATAGCCATAAGTTCGCTGTCGCACAAATGATTGAGAATCTGCCGTATCGACCATTTATCGGGTGCAGGTTTGAAATCCAATTCTGCCTCCGACAAATTTGTAATTGCTTTATTAATACGATCGTGTGATGAGATATAAATTTCTAAAAAATGATTGACTTCAGTTTCTGTAATCATGATTGGCTTTCTATAATTATTTATTTAGCTCGCACGTACGCAAAAAACCGTAAGGGTATTTTTGGCTGTTGTTTATTAGTGGTGTTGAAGGTAACTTCGCCCTGCATCATCCCCTCGCTAAAGGCAGCGTAGGTTACTGATATTTGAGTCGATTCATTTGGCATTAATTTCCGTTGCATAATATCCACTTGCAGCCCCTGAATTTTATGCTGTGCCGATAAAATCTCGATAGATTCTGATGTGTTGTTTTTGACAGTAATTTTTGTAGTGGCTGTAGAATCAGATTTCATTTGTTGAAAATAAATATATTGTGGATCGAATTTGAGAACCGATTTGACATTAGCTGCGAAAATAATTTGTAATGGTGAGTTGCCAGCATCATTCGATGCGATTGAAACGGTTTTATGTACTTTACCATCAAAGCCTTTAGAATCGAAACCTATATTTAGCGTTGCACTTTTGCCTGGCGGTATAAATCGCTCGCTCAACAAAGTCGCGGTACATCCGCACGATGCCTGTACATTATTTATTACGAGTGTATCTGTACCTTTATTTTTAAGTGTAATTATTTTTTCTGTTTTCGTTCCAACATACATATCGCCGAAATCGAAATTCGTACCACCAACCACTTCGATTTTTGGTTGCGAATAACTTATTTCTGTAATCATCAAACCGCTGATGATTAATACTGCTAAATACTTCATCGTTGCTCCTTTTTATTAACAAATGTGTATTATTATTAATGAATTTATACGATAAATGCAAGATTTGTTTTATATATCTTTTATCAATATAATACAGCATATTAATAAGAGGAATAAATATGAGTAGTAAAAGAGTCGATTGGACTGAATATTTTATGAATATCGCCGAGCAGGTAGCATCGCGTAGTACTTGCGATAGAAAACACATCGGTGCTGTGATAGTGCGAGACAAGACAATACTTTCGACCGGTTACAACGGAAGTATCAAGGGAGCGCCCCATTGCGATGATGTCGGACACGATATGGAAAACGGACACTGTGTGCGAACTGTTCACGCCGAAGCTAATGCAGTTGCACAAGCTGCCAAGCATGGTGTTGCCATAGATAATTCAGAAATTTATATAACTGCCTCTCCTTGTTTAACTTGCTTCAAATTAATTGCTAACGCCGGAATCAAAGTTGTGTATTATAAAGAATTTTACCGTGATGAACGAATTAATGAGTACGCAAAACAAGCCGGTATCAAATTAATCTATACTGGTAAAAAGTGATCCGAGATTCATATCAAACAACTACTTCATTTTTACGAAACAAAATAAAAATATCGAAAACCCGTTTTATCGCTTCAGCTTATCCTGTTTACGTAAAAAAGGAAACTGAGGAGACTGTACTTTAAAAATAGAGTAAATGTAAATTCGATGACTTGCATTTATCCATAATAATAAATACATTCACACTAATAATAGGAACGATTACTAATTAGATAAATGACAAAAAAAATTATAAAAACAACTTTTAGGAAGAGTCAGCAACGAGATCGGATATTAGAGTTGTTACGTACAACCGACCGCCATCCGACAGCCGACTGGGTGTATGGGAAACTTAAAAAAGAATTTCCTAAGTTAAGTTTAGGGACTGTTTACCGAAATCTTTCGATGTTGGTTGAGTTAGGGCAGGTAAAAAAAATCCATTTTGGTAGCACTTTCGATAGATTTGAAGCAAACGTAACCCCACATTATCATCTGATTTGTGAAAAGTGTAAAATTATTACCGATATAGAACTTCCTATATATAAAGAAATAAACGAAAGGATAAAAAAACTTACTGATTTCAAAATTAATCATCATATAGTTGAATTTTTTGGAGTCTGTGCTAAATGTAATAAGGGTAACGGTTAATTCATATTTTGATGAATCCTTAAGTTATATTAAATCATAAATAGTAATCGTTCCGATTATTTATAAACAACAAAAACATCAATTAATAGAAGGAATAAATAAAATGAGCAAACAAAAAAAACTAACTACCGCCGCTGGAATTCCAGTGCCTGATAATCAAACTTCGCTCACTGCAGGAGAGCGAGGACCAACATTAATGCAAGACCACTATTTACTTGAAAAGCTTGCACATTTCAACCGCGAACGCATCCCCGAACGTGTTGTACACGCAAAAGCAGCCGGAGCGTATGGTACATTTACAGTGACCAACGATATTACCAGATACACTAAAGCAAAATTATTTTCAAAGGTCGGAAAGACAACAGATGTATTCGGTCGATTTTCTACAGTAGCTGGCGAAAAGGGTTCGGCAGATACTGTTCGAGATGTACGTGGTTTTGCTTTAAAATTCTACACCGAAGAAGGAAACTGGGATATGGTTGGCAATAACACTCCAACATTTTTTATACGAGATGCAATAAAATTCCCCGACTTCATACACACTCAGAAGCGTGAACCACAAACAAATCTACGCTCAGAAACTATGTGGTGGGATTTCTGGTCGCAAGTGCCCGAAGCTCTGCATCAAATTACTATTCTCTTTTCTGATAGGGGGATTCCTAAAGGCATACCATATATGAATGGTTACGGCAGCCACACTTACAGTTTTATTAATGCAAAGGACGAACGATTTTGGGTAAAATTTCATTTCAAAACTCAACAAGGAATCCAAAATATGTTACAGGAGGAGGCTGACCAAATCGTAGGAAAAGATCCTGATTACCATACACGTCAACTTTTTGAAATGATTGAACGAAAGGAATTCCCGAAGTGGAAATTTTATGTACAGATTATGCCAGAAATGGAAGCAGAAAATTATCGCTGGAATCCGTTCGACCTAACTAAAGTTTGGCCCCACAAAGATTATCCACTGATTGAAGTCGGAACATTAGAACTGAATCGTAATCCGCTTAACTATTTTGCTGAAGTTGAACAATCGGCTTTTTCTCCGGCTAATGTTGTCCCGGGAATTTCTTTCTCCCCCGACAAAATGTTGCAGGCAAGAATATTTGCTTATGCCGACGCTCATCGCTATCGGCTTGGGGTAAACTTTGAACGCTTGCCAGTTAATCGTCCACACTCAGAAGTAGAAAATACGTATCAACGCGACGGTTATATGCGATTCGATGGTAATGCCGGAACTGCGGTGAATTATGAACCGAACAGCTTTGGCGGTCCTGTTGCCGACCCTGCCTACAAAGAACCACCATTGAAAATTTCGGGCGATGCCGACCGCTACGAACAAAAGCGCGGCGTCGATGATGATTACATTCAACCGGGCAATCTTTTCCGCTTATTGCCTGCAGATGAAAAGCAACGTCTCATCCATAACATTGCCTCAAGTCTGAAAAAAGTTCCTAAAGAAATTCAAGATAGAATGCTTCCTCATTTCTACAAAGCCGATAAAGCTTATGGCGAAGGAATCGCAAAGGAGCTCGGACGTTAATTAAATGTAATAGTGGCGTGAAATGATTCGATTCCATTTCACGCTACTATATTCCTACCATAATTCAAATTCCAGAATTCAGGAATTTAATATCAAAAATTTTAAAATTTGGGATAATATTTTTAACATTCAGTTAAAAATCCTCCAAAATTAAATAATTTCCGAATAATTTTCTTTGGCATAAAATCTGATAATTATAAATGTAGATATTTTTTATGCCAAAGAAATCTTATATTCAATTATCAAACGAACCAGTTTATTCAATTGGAACTGCTGCCGATTTAGTCGGTTTATCTGTTCAGACGCTACGACTTTACGAAGCTGAAGGACTTGTACTTCCATATAAGAAAAGTTCACAGCATCGACTTTATTCTGAATCAGACATCGAAAGAATTCGTTGCATACGTAAAATGATCAACGAAGAAAAAATCAGTATCGTTGGAATAAAGCGATTGTTGGCATTGATACCTTGTTGGGCAATTAAAAATTGTCCAAAGGAAGCTAAAGAGAATTGCAGAGCATTTACCGATCACACACAGCCATGCTGGTTACAAAAACAGACTTCTAATGGATGCGATAATTCAGCATGCAGGTTGTGTCCGGTTTATTTAAAAGTTTCAAACTGTGCGAGCCTTAAACAAATTTTGGGTCAAGTTGAACATATTAAATTATGAATCCTTTTTTATCCCAATGCATCATACACTTATTAAAAATATTTATAATTGAGGAACAACAATAAATTTATGAAGAAATTACTAATTTTAGGTGCCGGAACAGCCGGCACGATGATGTTAAATAAATTACACGGCGAACTCGACAAAAATGAATGGCAAATTACAATTGTCGATCAGCACGAGACACATTATTACCAGCCAGGATTTTTGTTTATACCTTTTGGCATTTATAGTAAAAAGGATGTTGTAAAACCAAAGCGCGATTTCTTTCCGCCGGGTACTAACGTTATCACTTCGGAGATAGAAAAAATCGAACCGGAAAATAACAGGGTGTTGCTAAAAAATAATTCTGTCCTCTCATACGATTACCTGATTATTGCCACTGGCGCAAAAATAAATCCTGAACAAACCGAAGGAATGAAAGATAAACTCTGGCATAAAAGAATTTTTGATTTTTACACTATCGAAGGCGCCTGTGCTTTGGCTAATTTCTTTAAACATTGGGAAGGGGGCAAACTCGTTATCAATATCACCGAAATGCCAATCAAATGTCCGGTCGCTCCGCTGGAGTTTGCTTTCTTAGCCGATTCGTATTTTACAGAACGAGGTATTCGAGATAAGGTTGATATTCATTTTGTAACTCCACTGCCGGGCGCTTTTACTAAACCGAAAGCTTCCGCAATCTTAGGCGATTTCCTCGGAAAGAAAAATATCAATCTAACTACCGATTATAATATCGCTCGAGTTGATAACGACGAGAAGAAAATTGTTTCGTGGGACGAAACAGAAATACCGTTCGATGTATTAGTTACGATCCCCACTAACATGGGCGACGAAGTAATTGCCCGAAGCGGCATCGGGGATGAACTTAATTTTGTTCCTACCGACAAACACACACTACGCTCCGAGAAATATGAAAATATTTTTGTTATCGGGGATGCTACAAACTTGCCAAGCTCGAAAGCCGGTTCGGTTGCACATTTCGAAGCCGATATTCTTTTCGAGAACTTTTTGAGTGCAATCGAAGGTCGTCCAATGCAGGCTAAATTCGACGGGCATGCAAACTGCTTTATTGAATCTGGCTTTGGAAAAGGAATCTTAATTGATTTCAACTACGACACTGAACCTTTACCGGGAAAATATCCACTACCGGGTATCGGTCCATTCTCCTTGTTGGAAGAAACAAAGATGAACCATTACGGCAAAGTGATGTTCAGATGGATGTACTGGAACTTCCTTTTAAAAGGAGTTGAGCTTCCGATAGAATCGAATATGTCGATGGCTGGTAAGAGGTTGTAAAATGGATGAACAAAAAATTCAGAAGCAGATTGATGAAATAAATCGCAAGTTGGACATCATACTTGAAGAGATTGAGCTTCAGCGAAAACATCGTCGAGAAATCGACGACCTGAAAGATGATCTAATGCGAGTAGGGAAAGATTTGTACAACTCGGCAGTCGAGGAACTTGAAGAAGTTCACGACAGTATCCAAACTGGCGATATTCTCTATCTCTTCAAAAAGCTTTTGAGGAATGTAAACAATCTCACAAAAACTTTTGAAATGCTTGAGAACACGAAAGATTTTCTACAGGATTTCGGTCCTATTTCAAGAGAGATAGTTATCGATTTTATGAAGAAGTTAGATGAGTTCGACAGAAAAGGATACTTCGACTATGCGCGTGAACTTAGTAAAGCATTGGATAATGTTGCAACTTCGTTCACAATCGAGGATGTCCGCCACCTTGCCGATAATGTTGTAACGATATTGAACACTGTCAAAAACCTCACACAACCGGAGATGCTTCACGCTTTGAATAACGCGGTAAGTGTGTATCAAAAGCTGGATATTGAGGTGGACGAGAAGATTTCGCTTATCTCGTTACTGAAAGATTTGAACACACCCGAAATGAAACGCGGTTTGGCCTTCGGGATAAAATTTTTAAAAAGTATATCTGAAATAAAAAAAGAAAAAACAACAACAGAAATTTAAAAAAGGAGAAAAACTATGGCAACAAAAGAGATCGCTGGTAAAACAATCGAGTTAGATGCCGACGGAAATTTAGCAAAATTAACTGATTGGAATGAGGAAGTAGCAAAAGAATTAGCTAAAGAAGAAGGTATCGAACAGCTAACCGACCGTCATTGGGCTGTTATCAATTATATGAGAAAAGAATTTACTGAGAAGGGCGATTCCCCCTCGATTAGAAAACTAACAAAAGAAAGCGGTGTGGATACTAAAGAACTTTATGCACTTTTTCCAAAAGGACCTGCAAAGAAAGCCGCACGCATTGCTGGACTACCTAAACCCAAAGGTTGTATCTAAAATAAAAGGAGATGATAAAATGTCAGAAAAAAATTATGAACCAATCAAAAAAGTTTCGATTATAGTTTCGAGGGGTTCTCTCGAAGGAGTATATCCTGGACTGATTATGGCAAACGGTGCGAGAATGGAAGGGATTGAAGCAACTCTTTTCTTTACATTCTTCGGCTTACATGCAATTATCGAGAAAAAAATGGATAAGTTGAAAGTTGCAACTGTAGGTAATCCTGCAATGTGTGTTCCTACTGCAATGGGTCCTGGTTTACCAACATGGATGGGAGCAATTCCCGGAATGTCGTGGTTTGCAACAAGTATGATGAAAAAAGAGATGGAAAAACTCGATATACCACCAGTCCGCGAATTTATCCAAATGATTCACGATGCCGGCTGCGAAATATATGGATGCAAAGCAACTGTCGATATGTTCCATTTATCGAAAAAAGATTTTTGCCCACAAGTCGATGGTATAATTTCGGTCGGAGAGTTTTATGAAAAATCGGCCGGAGCGAGCATAATTTTTACTTAATTCCAAGAATCACTTTTTTATCTCAAAATAATATTATATATTTGTCTTACTCCGAGTCGGTTTACCTAAGTCGATAATGGCTTTGCAGCTCAATAAGTGTGTTTAGGATATTTGTGAAACTACTTTAGAATTGAAAGGATATACGTATGAAACTATCTTATGATCCACGTTATAATATCGCCTATTTGCGTTTCAAAGCAAAAACTGAAGAAGTAGAAACACTAAAAGTAAGTGATGAAATGACGATTGATATGGCTCCGGATGGAACTATTTATGGTATCGAATTGCTTAATGCAAATGAACAATTAAAACGTGACGATGGTGGAAAATTATATATTCTGAACGAAGCAACTGGTAAGCAAATTGAATTAACACTTGATGTAAACAAAATTTAGAGTTCTTTGAATTTTACTCCGAGTCCGTTTGCCTAAGTCGTTTGATATGGCGACGGACCAGTAGGTCGTTTATGACCTTCCGTCAAGAATAATATTTGCCTGACGGAACGGGTGCTGACCGAAAGGTTGTCGCCTCCCGTGTTTGGAAAGGAGAGAGAAAAATATTTAATCATTTTTTCATTGAGTCATTGATTCATTGCAACAATGAACCGATGAATCAATAGATCAATGATACAATGAATCAATGATACAATGATACAATATTCCACTCCCCCTCCTTTCCAATAAGCGATGGGGTTTTTTATTTTCAAAATAGAACATTGAATATCGAATATTGAATATCGAATGATGAACTGTAATCTTTCGCCGAAGGCGAATTCAACTCTGGCGGAAAAATCTAAAATATAAAATCAATTCATAGCTAATGTTTCAATTAACAGACTCTTTTAATCGAAAGCACACATATCTCCGCATCTCTGTAACCGATAGATGCAATCTTCGTTGCAGCTACTGCCAACCCGCCGATGGTTTTCAGCTAAAAAATCGGAATGAGATACTCAGTTTCGATGAGATTGAACGAGTTACAAAGATATTTGCCTCGATGGGGGTGAATAAAATTCGCATTACCGGAGGCGAACCCCTTGTAAGAAAAGATTTACCAAAACTTATCCAACGCTTGGCAAATATTCCTCAAATTCAAACCATCGGCCTCACCACAAACGGAGTTTTATTAAAATCTTTTGCACATCAATTGAAACAGGTCGGAGTTACTAATCTCAATATCAGCTTGGATTCTCTGCGTTCTCTGCGGTTTGAAGAAATTTCTAATCGTAATCATTTCAACGATGTTATAGATGGAATCTATGCTTCGCTTGATGCAGGTTTTCAACCTCTGAAATTGAATGTGGTAGTAATGGGAGGTGTTAACGATGACGAACTACTCGACTTCGTTGAATTTGTAAGAGATAAACCAATCAATGTTCGCTTCATCGAGTATATGCCGTTCAAGTTTAACCAGTGGAATCGAGCCAAATTCGTTTCATTTCTACAGATGATGGAGACTATAAGTGAGAGGTTCGATTTGCAACCTTTTAAATCTCATGATGAAAATTCGGTGGCAAAAGATTTTCGGATAGATAGTTCTGTGGGAACGGTTAGTTTTATTACTTCGATGTCCGAGCACTTTTGCGGAACTTGCAACAGAATCAGATTAACTGCTGATGGTTCTATTAAGTCGTGCTTATTTCATCCTGCAGAAATAAATTTACGCTCATCATTAAGGGAAAATACTTCAGATGAAATTATAGCAGGAATGATTCACTCTGCTATTACAGCAAAACCTTTCGGTCATCCATCAGTCGAAGAGCTTGTTACAATTGACAATAGGAGTATGATTCAGATAGGCGGATGAGTAAGGCAACAGAGAAATAAGTAGGTAGTAAATAACAATGCAGTAATAAATTACCAATATCGAATATCGAATGTCGAATAACGAACTCAACTATGATAGATATCTCAAACAAAACAAAAACACTAAGAACTGCTGTTGCACAGGCAACGCTTAAACTTTCAAATAACACAATTGAACTAATTCATCAAAACAAAATCCCAAAAGGCGATCCGCTTGCTGTGGCAAAAGTAGCCGCTGTTCAATCTGCAAAAAACACAAGTCAGATAATTCCATACTGTCATCCGATTCCCGTTGATTTTGTCGGAGTTGAATTTGAGTTTGGTGATCGGAAAATTGAAGTTACCGTTACTGTGAAAGCAATCTACAAAACAGGCGTTGAGATGGAAGCCCTCACCGCTGCATCGGTTGCTGTTCTTACAATTTATGATATGACGAAGATGTTGGACGACTCAATGGAAATAATCGGCGTCAAGTTAATCGAAAAAACCGGCGGCAAATCCGATTTCAAAACGAAATACGATAAACCACTGCGTGCAGCGGTATTGGTTATGTCTGATTCCATCGCAGCCAAAAAAAAATCCGATCTTTCGGGCAAGCTCATCGTTGAACGCTTAACCAAAGAATCGGTGGACGTGGTTGATTACAAAATAATTCCCGATGAACTTGAACAAATTGTTGCTGAGCTAATCAAATATTCAGACGAAATGAAATTAGATTTGGTAATAACAACAGGCGGAACAGGTTTTAGTCCTCGCGATTGCACACCCGAAGCTATGCTACAGGTGATCGAGCGGGAAGTTCCTGGAATTCCTGAAGCGGCCAGAGTTTATGGGCAGGAGCGGACTCCCTTCTCAATGCTTTCTCGCGCATTAGCTGGCTTGCGTGGAAATACTTTAATCGTGAATCTCCCCGGTTCAAAAAAAGGCGTGACCGAATCGCTCGATGCGCTGTTTCCCGCATTGTTGCACGCATTCAAAATGATTCAAGGTGGTGGCCATTGAGGATTATTAATTGCCAAAGGTCAATGTTCAATTGTCGATTGACAATTTAAATGTAGGTAAAAAAATATGATAGATTTTCACGAAGCACAAAAATTAATAGAAGAGCAAACAAAACCACTCAATGCAATCAAACTGCCTCTGATGGAAACGCTCGGTTTCACACTCGCACAAAATATTTTTGCAAAACATCCGATACCTATTTTCGATTCATCGGCGGTGGATGGTTTTGCAGTGAATGTGAATGAGTTGCATCTATCATCAACTAAAAATCCGGTTTCACTAAAAGTTCAAGGAGTTATTCAAGCTGGCGATACCCAAAAATATTCTCTAAAAAAAAATCACACATTCAAAATATTCACGGGCGCACTCGTCCCTCGTAACATCAATGCCATAGTAATGAAAGAAGATGTTGAAGAAATTGATGGGGCTGTGAGCATTAAAAGATTACCGAATGTCGGTGAGAATATTCGTCCACGCGGCGAAGAATTTAAAAAAGGCGAGCTTGTACTTTCGTCGGGCACAATCATTACACCGCCAGTGGTTGGACTTTTAGCAAGTTTAGGATATGCGTTTGTAAAAGTGTATCGTAAACCAAAAGTATCAGTCATAGTAACCGGAAATGAGTTAAAGAAATATTATGAACCGATTAAGCTTGGTCAAATTCGAGATTCAAACTTACCTTCATTGTTGGCTGCTTTGCAATCACTCGGTATTCAAGCAGAATATTTGATGAGTGTTAAAGACCAAAAAAGCGAAATCAAAAAAGCAATTCAGAAAGCTCTGAAAAAATCCGATCTCGTAATCACTTCTGGTGGTGTCTCGGTTGGCGATTACGATTTTATCAGAGATGTTTGCAGTGATCTCGGAATAAAAACAGTATTTTGGCGTGTAGCAATCAAACCCGGTAAACCTTTATTCTTTGGAACTGAAGGAAAAAAACTAATCTTCGGTGTTCCTGGGAATCCTGTAGCCGCCCTGCTTTCATTTTATTTATTTATCAAGCCGACATTGTTGCGAATGATGGGACGAACAGAAAAACAAAATCTTGTACAAACTGCTATACTTAAAAATGATTTAAGAAAAAAAGCAGGCAGGTTAGAATTTGTTCGAGGCATACTCAATAAAAAAACGGATGACGAATTAGTGGTCGACGCAACAAAAGGACAGGATTCAAATATGTTGGGAGGATTAGCCAAAGCCGACTGCTTGATACATTTTCCAAAAGAAAAAGAAATCTTAAAGCGCGGGACTAAAGTTACAATTACACGAATAGAATGGAGTAAGTGATGATAAAAGGGAAAATAATTGCGCTGAATATCAGTAAGAGGAAAGGTATTCCCAAGACAAATGTTGATAGTGTTAAGCTAATCGAGGGGTGGGGAATAGAAGGGGATGTTCATGCTGGAGATTGGCATCGGCAAATTAGTTTACTGGCGCTCGAGAGTATCGAAAAAATGAGAGCACTCGGTTTGAAAGTTCGACCGGGTGCATTCGCTGAAAACATAACAACCGAAGGTATCGATTTGATGCACCTTCAAGTCGGTGGCAGATTACTTATCGGTGAAGCTGAATTAGAAATAACACAAATAGGGAAAGATTGTCATTCAAAATGTGCCATCTACTATCAAGCTGGCGATTGCGTAATGCCAAAGGAAGGAATTTTTGCAAAGGTTGTTAAGGGGGGAAAAATATATATAGACGATGAGGTAGTTATCGATAAAGTTGAAACTGAATCATAAACGTTTTCAATTGTTTAAGGTAGCAGAACTCATTATGACACCTAAAGCGATTGTTCGAACTTTTTCTTCACATTTATCAGCACGCGATGGGATGAGTATCGGAATTTTACCTCCTACTATTACCTGAGCGTGCGGCAAGCCTGCAAAGTATTGAGTGCTCTTTGCCAAACTGTTTGCTGTTTCGATGTTCGGAGCTACAATGATGTCGGCTTTACCGGCAACATCTGAGTCGATATTTTTTTCAGCGGCTGCTTGTTCGCTTACGCAAACATCTAATGCCATCGGTCCATCGATTACACATCCAGTTATTTTTCCATCACGATTCAGCTTCGTAATTTCAGCAGCATCAACCGATGATTGTAATTTCGGATTAACTTTTTCGGATGCCGACAATAAAGCTACTTTTGGATTCATATTCCCTAATACGTGTGCAACTTTTATAGCATTCTGTATTATTGAGATCTTATCCTCAAGACTCGGTAACAAATTAAGTCCGCCATCGGTTATCATCAGTAATTTTTTTTCTTTACCTGTCTCAAAAATAAATACATCGCTGAAAAGTTTTCCTGAGCGTAAATTGTTTGCAGGGTCGAAAACCGATTTCATCAAAGTCGAAGTATCTACCGAGCCCTTCATCAGGATATCGCACGTTTTGTTGTGAATGAGTTCGAAAGATTTTAAGATGGCTTTTTCAGTTTCAACTTCATTGTAAAAATGAAATTGAAGCGAACTACCTAATGAGTCGAGCATTTTGCGAATTATAGATTCAGTTCCGACCAGATGGAATTCGGCTAAATTTACTTTTGCGGCTTCGACGACAGCAGCGAGCGTTTCTTCGTTATGTGGCTGAACGACCACGACAGATTTGCCTTTTATCGAAAGAGCGTATGATAAAAAATCTGCAAAGTTATTAATCATGGAATTATTTTATTTGTGAGTTATGATTTTTAGTTATTTCTAATGTAATTCGAAATTCGTAATTCGATGTTCGATATTCAATAGGATTTTGGTATCTCTGTTCCATCTAAAACCCGCAATGCAGCTTTTGCTAATGCTTTCATCTCATCATCTCCGGGAAAAATTAAAACTTGAGCGATGAACTTCACACGTTCAACAATCCAATCTGTCAGCATTTTTGATTTAGCGAGTCCACCGGTAATAACGATTGCATCCACTTTCCCTTTCAGTACGGTTGCCATAGCACCGATTTCTTTTGCAATCTGATAAGCCATTGCTTCAAATACTTCTTTGGCTTTGGCATCACCAGCTACTATTCGTTTTTCGACTTCTTCAGCGCTGTTTGTGCCTAAATATGCAACCAGGCCGCCGTTACCCATTACAAACTTGCGTAGTTCTTGTTCCGAATACTTTCCCGATAATGCTAAGGTGATAAATGGCTGAAGAGGGAGTCCGCCGGTTCTTTCTGGCGAAAAAGGTCCATCGCTCGATGCATCGTTCACATCGATAATTTTTCCGTTTCGGATGGGCGCGACTGAAATTCCTCCGCCTGTATGAGCTATAACAAAAGAAGATTCATCGTATTTGATGTTTAATTTATTTGCAGCGTTGCGGGCGGCTTCGTGCAGACTTAAAGCGTGCGAAAGACTTCGTCGCTCAATTTCAGGATGCCCCGAATATCTTGCCAGTGGCTCAAACTCATCTACCGAAACCGGATCAACAACATAGGCTTTACAATGAGCTTCTACTGCGATTGAATAGGCGAGTGCACAGCCAAGGTTAGATGCGTGTTCGCCTTGTAGGTTTGCACGGGCGTCAACAAGCATTTTATCGTTCACTTCATATACTCCACCTTCAAGTGAGCGAAATAAGCCGCCTAATGTTACTACCGCAGCGATATCTTTTAAGTTGAAATTGTTGCCCTGAAGCCATTTGTCGATTGCGTTAAATCTAAAATTGAATTGATTCCAGATTTTTGGATGAGCTTTTATTTCTTCAGCCGAATGTTTCAGTGTTTCTGATAAAAATATTTCTTCATCATTAAAGATCGCAATCTTTGTAGATGTAGAGCCAGGATTAATGACAAGTATTTTGTGCATTTAAAATTACCGTTAAAATTTCAATTACTCAAGTTGACTGCTTTTTGATGGAAACCGCTAAAGCGGTTTATCTTTGATGTTTTTGGTTTTACTAACCCACGACTTACCTGCCCGTCAGTCAGGCGGGAGTCGTGGGTTAAATGCAAAGACTTTCAGAAAGATAACCGTTTTAACGGTTTCATATTAGATCGTTAAGATGTTCGACCGACTTGCGTTAGTCAAATATAAATCAATAAGTGATAATCTTCAAATAAAAAAAAGGAGATGGAGCATTATCCCCTAACATAACTTACAAAATTTGTGGAGTTATCGTATTAATACCATCTTTTTGATTGATGTATAATTCTCGCTTCTCGATTGGTTCGATGAACTCACAAAAAGTCTGTAAAAATATACGCCAGATGCAACAAGATTCTCATTATCTGTTAATCCGTTCCAAACCACCGAATATCTTCCTACATCTT
>CAMTVZ010000056.1:0-3880 GCA_947085285.1 uncultured Ignavibacteriota bacterium | reverse complement strand
GTATTTCTGTTGGCTCTGGTGGTTCTCTTTTTGGCACATTTTCGCTACTTAACATTCCTATTACAGGTTTTTGGTTTATGGTTGTGCTTATATTTGTGTCTAAAAGATCTTTATTCCCTCCCAAAATACTATGATAAACCGATTTGCCTGTTGAGTTTTCTTCCTGCCATATTATACGTATGTCAGTGTAAGAAGGACTGGGTGTCATCAGTGATACATAATTGCCAGAGCTGATCAATTGTTCGGGCTGCCACGAGGCACCGTAATTTGTTGAATGAGTAAGCCACACTCTCCCGCCGCTTATGTAAGCAGAGTATAGATTGTACGGTGAGGAGGGAGATGGTCTGCCGTAAACTATTTTACGTTGATTATTACCGGCGAGTGCTAAATTTGTAGATGATGCAAGATGACCTTTATAGACTGCCTTAATTGTGTCATTCGCACCTTTGAAAATGACCGGGCTTTCAAGGTTTGATGGATTAGTAACAACAGTCCCGCCCGGACCCGTTGCCGTCCAGCCCATGAAGTAAGCATTAAACCAAGCCCTGCCAAACATTTGCACCTGCGGCACCCGCACTGTGTAGTAAACACCATCTGCAACGCGTTGATTCAAGAAAACCCCGCCGGTGGTTTTGTTGTATGCTCCAGTGGGTGAAAATGGGATTTGTGAAACATCGTATGTAAAGAAACTATCTGGTTGGGGACGATTAGGATCAGAATGTAAATACCACGGGTCGCGGAATTGTATTCTGCCAAAGTTCCAACTCGGTGCATCAATCAATTCGTTACGGATTGATACGCTTTTAATTTCATCAAAATTTGCTACTCGTTTATCATCTAGTTCGTCAGGTGTAAATTTTTCCGACAGATTTTTTTCCGTTCGGTTTCCATCCCAATTGTTATGCTTATAGATTTTATTGTTTTGAAAATATTCAAACCGTTCATGGTTAGTTTTTACATTATATTCACGGCCTTTTTTAAAAAATACGGTATCCCCAGAGAATATTGTTATAGAATCTATCGTAAGTGTACTGTTAATAACATTAGAATTATCAATTCTATTTGACACTATTATTGGTATACTTAATAATTGCTGCAAATCTGGATGTGTATGCACAGCCCAAAGCATTCTATCAATTTGCGTTCCACAAAATTTCGTTCTGCAAATTTCATATGGACTAAAACTCATTATATTATTAACGTCAGGAATATAGTATCTATTTCCGCACGAATCGGGTAGAGGTAACCTTAGTGGAAAATAAACGCAAATTGGTGGCGTAGGAAAGGTATCTATTATTACATTCTCGGTATTTAATTCAGGATCTGCTTCTGTCCCACATAATAGATCACCAGCTCTATCACAATTTATTTTACATGAAGGCGACAAATTAATACGTGTAATATTTTCTTTACCGAATCTAGTTTCATGTGTATGATAAAGCCATAAATTATGTCCAATTTCATGAGCAAAAGTACTTGTTAATGCCTGATCGTTTTTAATAATACAACTTGTTCCAGGCAATTTTGCAGCTCCGCGAAAAATTGCCCCGGGTACAAAATACACATTTATCGTACCCTTAACACCATTCATATTTAACAAAGCACGAGCTTCGGCTGTATCATCTATAACAGCATAAATACTATTATCAATATATCGGATTCCTGTTATATTAAATGATATCCTAACATTACTAGCATCAAGAAAATCGTTATTTAATTTTGATACAGCATCGTAAGCTATTTCTTCAGACAAACCGCCCGAGCCATCTGAATAACGTACAACATGAATTGTTAATCGTATTTGCACAATTCTTTTATTGAATATTTGTAAATCTACCGAAGGAATCGCTTCTTTATATGTTATGTTCGGATCAAATATAGTTAAACATTCCTCCTGTGAAAATGTTAATGATTGAATGATAAAAATTATTGCCATTAATATAAGTTTCGTATTCATGATAAATTTCCTTTCATAATGTAATTTTCTTTTTAGAAAAATATTGATTAAATTACGTAAGACAAAATGGGAAAAGGAACAATAATAGCACTAATTTATTTTGCTACGTATTCTCCAACTGTTTTGCCAACCTAAAGCCGTTGTGCTTGACTCACAACGGCTTACTATTATTTCTGTAAGCCATATTTTATCACCTCCTTCCAATTATGATTAAACCATACTTATCAAAAGCGCTGCCGTATCGTAATCCTACGGCAACTACTAAGTTATTTTTTAGTGATACACTATTTAATCGATCATCACTATTTAAAAATTGTGTATATTGATACCAACTATATCCGTTAAAATGCCAGATCATTGAGTTGGCACCTACAATTGTTATATTATTTTTAGAATTTCCACGGATACAATAAGCAAAATTTCCAAGGGTAAATGATTCTTCAAAAACATTATTTTGATTTAAGATCGAGTGGCGGTTTATTCTTCCAGATGAAATAACGATATATTCTTTTTTACCTGAAGTCCATAAAGTACTTATTTTACCATAATAACTATAAGGAAAATTAGGTGCTGTTCTATCCCATAATTTTATCCAGTTTTCATCTCTCCTTGCTAATAAAACACTACCTCCCTGCCAATTCCACCCGCACGCCCAAACCACGCTTCCATCAGGACTTCCCCAAACATCTGTCAACGTTACATCCGTCCCACTCTCCAAACGACGCCAAGAAGTGCCGTTGTAGAAATAAATAGCGCCGTTGTCACCAACCAAATACAAATTATTTTCACTTGTTCCCCAAATTTTGTTTACTCGCCCATTCCAAGAAATATCATTCATAAAAAATGCTTTTTCCTGCCAGCTTGTTCCATTCCATTTTAATAAATTCGCTGATGATGCAACATAAATATTATCGGGCGAAAATCCATAAACGGCTTTTAACTTTCCGGGCCAAATTGTTGTATTACCAAAATCTCTATACGATACTTTCATTAAGTGCCATTTCTTTCCATCCCAACGGGCAGCACCATAGGGTTCGTTATCCCAATTTCCCAATGAATCTTTTTTATAAATTTCCCCCACAGCCCAAACGCATGTGTCGTTAATTATAGCAACATCGTACAGCACACTGCTCGCTCCGTCTCCGAGATAGAACACTTCAAAATTAAAATTGTGACTCGTGCTGTCCATTGTTGTAATTGGTAACTCGGCACTTGAATCAACAATTGTGTTGTTGGTTAGCCGGTAGGATTTGTATTTGTATGTCCGCTTCGGCAGCAAGCCCTCGTCAAAGAGCAAAGTGTCATTTGCAATTATTGTATTTGTCATTAGTGCCTTGCCATCACGCATTAGTATAAATGTTTTTGCTTGAACATTTGAAGTGTCTAAAAACTTTAATCGAATGAATGCATCGGTTACGCCAACATCTTCAGCCGTCAAAACTATAGGCGGAATATACGGCGGCTTATCGGGAGGCGGAACAACACGCTCGCGGCAGGAGATCAGGATTAATGGGATTAAAAGGATTAATAATTGATTAAATAATTTTGAGCGAGACGCGACGGATACATTACAGAGGAGTAATGGGGTTTTGAATAAATGGATTTTTATTATCATAGTTTAAGCTCCTTGAATAATGAATGTAGAATAATGAATGATGAATGCCGAAGTGGCGCAGGCGTTAGGCGGCACAACGCGCTCGCGGCAGTAGATCAGGAATAATGGGATTAAAAGTAATAATAATTGATTAAATAATTTTGAGCGAGACGCGACGGATACATTATAGAGGAGTAATGGGGTTTTGAATAAATGGATTTTTATTATCATAGTTTAAGCTCCTTGAATAATGAATGTAGAATAATGAATGATGAATACCGAAGGTGGATGAAGTTGGATATTGTGAAACGGAGAGGAGGAGAAAGAGT
>CAMTVZ010000055.1:0-18831 GCA_947085285.1 uncultured Ignavibacteriota bacterium | reverse complement strand
GAGCTAACTTAAACAATCCACAGAAGGAGAAACTCAGAAAAATTAACGAGGAACTTTCGCTGCTTACATTAAAGTTCAGTGAAAACTTATTGAAGGAAACAAATAAATACGAATTAATTATAGATAAAGAAGAAGATTTAATTGGTTTACCCGATGCCGTTAAAACAGCAGCTGCCGAAGCTGCAAAAGAAAGAAAGAAGGAGGGGCAATGGGTATTTACACTTCACAAACCGAGCTTTATACCATTTATACAATATTCACCAAAGCGTGAACTAAGAGAAAAAATTTATAAAGCTTACATCAATCGCTGTAATAACAATGATAGTTTAGACAATAAAAATATTATCTCAAAAATGGTTGCACTTCGAGTTGAAAAAGCTAACCTACTCGGTTATAAAACTCACGCCGATTTTGTCCTCGAAAAAAGTATGGCATCGAATCCGGCTAACGTGTATAAATTATTGAATCAACTGTGGGAACCAGCATTGCGAAATGCAAAACGCGAAGCAGCCGAGCTTCAAGCCATGATTGATAAAGAAGGGGGGAATTTTAAATTAGAATCTTGGGATTGGTGGTACTATGCCGAAAAGTTAAAGAAGGAAAAGTATGATTTAGATGATGAATTGCTACGCCCATATTTCAAATTGGAAAATGTTCGTGATGGTGCATTTTCAGTAGCAAGTAAACTTTTCGGGATACAGTTTATCGAAAGGACCGATATTCCAAAGTATCACGAAGATGTAAAAGTGTTTGAAGTGAAAGAGGCAGACGGAAAGCATATCGGAATATTATATACCGACTATTATCCGCGGGCAAGCAAACGTGGCGGAGCTTGGATGGGTTCATACAGAAAACAATCGCGTGAAGGGGGCGTAGAAGTAACACCAGTTATCACTAATGTTGGAAATTTTTCGAAACCTACAGCCGATAAACCATCGTTATTGAGTTTCGATGAGGTAAATACTTTGTTTCACGAGCTCGGTCATGCATTGCACGGACTTCTCTCGAATAGTACGTATAGCAAACTATCTGGGACTGCAGTACCACGCGATTTTGTCGAGCTCCCATCTCAAATTATGGAACATTGGGCATCTGAACCCGAAGTGTTAAAAATGTATGCAAAACATTATCAAACCGGTGAACCGATTCCGCAAGATTTAATCGAAAAAATTAAAAATGCAAGTTTGTTTAATCAGGGATTTGAAACAGTCGAATATCTTGCTTCTGCTTTTTTAGATATGGACTATCACATCCTTACTCAAGTCAAAGAGATTGATGTAGCAGAGTTCGAAAAAAAATCGTTAAACAAAATAGGTTTAATACCAGAAATTGTAGCACGGCATCACAGCACAAATTTTCAGCACATTTTTGCAGGTGGATATTCGGCTGGATATTATAGCTATATTTGGTCGGGGGTTTTAGATGCAGATGCATTCGAAGCATTCAAAGAAACAAGTTTGTTCGACACTAAAACAGCGCAAAAATTCAGAAAATATATACTCGAAACTGGTGGTACTGATGACCCGATGACCCTTTACAAAAAATTCCGTGGCGCCGAACCAAAAATTGAGCCGCTGTTGAAAAAGCGAGGGTTGATTTAACTTGCGAGTAAAGAGCTTTTGAAGAAGTAGAGTGTAAAAAATATTTCGCCAAATAAAACTCGTGTATTTTTTTCTTGACTTTCGTACATATGTTGTTTAATTTTGTATGGAAATAAAAACTATCTAATATATGCGGAAAGGAGTTTACATTATGAAGAAAATATATGGCAAATTACATTTTTTGTTGATGTTATTACTGATTATTAGTTGTTCTCGTGCTCCGACTCAAATTAACGACACCGAGCCACCACGCCAACTAACCGAGAAAGAAGGCGCACTTGTCAATTCTGTAAATAGTTTTAGTTTCAAAATCTTAAATCAGATTAACAAAACCGAACTAAATCAGAATGTATTTATTTCTCCATTAAGTATATCGTACGCACTTGGAATGACATTAAACGGTGCGTCGGGAAAAACTTATGATTCAATAAAAAATACACTCAATATTTCAACACTATCTCCGGATGAAATAAATCAGAATTACAAAAGCTTGATGGAGTTACTCGTTAATCTCGATCCAAAAGTAATCTTTAAAATTGCTAACTCGATATGGCATCGTAACGACCTTCCTGTCGAAAAAGATTTTATCGAGGTTAATAAAAAATATTTTAATGCTCAAGTATCAGGTTTGGATTTTGACGATGCATATGCGGCACAGATAATCAACACTTGGGTCGATAAAAATACAAATGGTAAAATAAAATCTATCGTCCCCGAACCCATTCCAAAATTAGTAGTGATGTATCTTATCAATGCAATTTATTTTAAAGGTAGTTGGGCTTATCAATTCGACACAAATCGAACTAAAAATGATAAGTTTATACTTCCCAATGGCTCGCAAATGGTTTGCGAGATGATGAATATTACAGGCGATTTCAAATATTATGAAGATGAATATCTACAGATGATTGATTTGCCTTACGGTGATAATAAATTCAGTATGACAATCGTTTTGCCAAAAGGTAATAAAAATATCGATGAGTTTGTCAGCGAAATTTCGGAGATACAATGGGATAATTGGATACAAAATCTACAGATAAAAGAAGGTGATCTTTTCGTACCAAAATTTAAAATAGAATTTAAAAAATCTTTGAATGATGTTCTGAAAGCGATGGGGATGGATATTGCGTTCGATCATAGACGTGCCGAGTTCAAGAATATCAGTAAAGTAGGCGATTTGCATATAACGAATGTTCTTCACAAAACTTTTGTAGAAGTGAACGAAGAAGGCACCGAGGCAGCCGCGGTAACATCGGTTGAAATCGGAGTTACAAGTATTCAGGAACGTTTCGTGATGCGCGTTGACCGTCCGTTTTTCTTTGTAATTCGTGATAAACACTCTGAAACTCTTATTTTTATGGGAAAAATTGTTGAGCCGAGATTGTAATACAAGAGAAAACAAATAGAATTGATGGATTATTAGATAGATGGAGTAAGTAAAGTTGACATTCAGCGGAAATAGTATTAAATTGTTCATGAAAATTAGTTAAATTTATCTATAACTTAAAAAAAATAAAGGATAAAAAATTATGAAAAAAATATTTAGTTTTATTATCGTATTAACGTTTTTAGTTGGTAGTTTGGGAATTGCACAAAACAAGTTTGTAGGTGCAAAGACCTGTGCACCTTGTCATAAAGGTGAGAAAAAAGGTTCGATGATGGAGATATGGGAAAAAAGTTTACACTCTAGAGCTTACAAAACTTTAGAATCAGAAGCTTCGCAAAAGATCGCAAAAGAGAAAGGTCTAAAAAAAGCAGCACATGAAAGTCCAGAATGTCTCGAATGCCACGTTACAGCCGCAAAAGCTGATGCAAAATTATTAGATAAAGGTTATAACAAAGCTGAAGGTGTTTCGTGCGAATCGTGCCACGGTGCAGGTTCTGCATACAAAACAATGGCGATTATGAAAGATACTAAGAAAGCCATCGAAGCAGGTATGACAGAATATAAAGACGAAAAAGCAATCGAAGCACAATGCGTTACTTGCCACAACGAAAAGAGTCCAACTTACAAAGAATTTAAATTCAAAGAAGCATGGGCAAAAATTGCTCACCCACTCCCCAAGAAATAATTATTGATTAATTTAAAAAGCCGAAGTAATGAAAGTTACTTCGGCTTTTTTGTTGAATTATTCTACAAAGCCTGTTGTGTTTATCTACAGTCTCTAATCTGCTATATGCCAATATATTAGAAGGAATAATTCTAAAATAAAAGATTTCGTGTAGAAAAATACAACAAATGATTGTCGATTTTTTTGCATAGAATATTTTTTCATAAAACCCCACCTGTAATTCATTTATTTACAATAACTTATCTGCTTTAATTTCAGTCGATATCTACAAATCATGGCATAGAGATTGGATCTATGGTCAGTAAATAACAATGAAAAAAAATAAGGAATACCAAAAATGACTGCAATTTTAGTAATACTAACTATCATACTCTTCATTACGATTGATTATTTTGTTTACAGAAAGCGAGGCACTGCTCTTCTTCAAGTTGCTCGGCAAACTGTACGAACAGAATCTCCCCAAACTTTTATCCCTAAACCGATTACAGAAACTGATATATTAATACCGAGTGGGGTATTCATACATCCAAATCATACTTGGGCACACATTTTACAATCGGGTAAAGTCAAAGTTGGAGTCGATTCCTTCGTTACAAAAATAGTAGGCGCAATCGACCGTGTTTCATTACCTCCCATAGGGGCTGAAGTAAAAAAAGGGGAACAAATTTTTAGCTTAAACTCAAAAGGAAGAGTTCTAAACTTTGCCTCTCCAATCAGCGGAAAAATTGTATCCATTAATGATGAATTAGAAAAGAATCCCTCCTTGCTGAACGAACCATATAAGCAGGGCTGGTCGGTGGTTATTGAACCTAAAAATCTTTCTACAGATTTACCAAAATTAAAAATATCTGAAGAGGCAAAAAATTTTATAAAAAACGAATTAAAAAGATTTAAAGAATTTTTAGTTGAGGTTGCAAATGGAAACACAGTCGGGCTACAAACTCTGCAAGATGGAGGTTTACCGGCAGCAAATATTTTATCATTGTTAGATGATGAGAAATGGAAGCTATTCCAAAAAGAATTCTTGAACTCATAATCATAAAAGGAATCAAAACTTAATGGCACAAAAAGGTATTTTAATAGATATCACTAAATGTATTGGCTGCCAGCAATGCGTTAGTGCGTGTAAAATTCAAAATAATTTACCCGATACAGAAGAAACAAAATTATCTATAACCGCATACACAGTTGTTGAAGAACATGAGGAGCGCTACGTTCGCCGTTTGTGTATGCACTGTAAGTATCCAACCTGCGAATCAGTTTGTCCTGTCGGTGCTTTTAATCATACAAAAGAAGGGGCTGTGATATATCACGCCGAAAAATGTATCGGCTGCCGATATTGTATGATGGCTTGTCCGTTCCAAATTCCAAGATATGAATGGATGAGTAGAACCCCAAAAATTCAGAAGTGTAAATTATGTATCGAAAAAATTGTAAAAGGTGAAAAAACTGCTTGCGTCGAAGCCTGTCCGGTTGAAGCAACTTTTTTTGGTAATTACAACGATATTTTGAAAATGGCTCGGCAAACAATTTCAGCAGAACCCGACAAATACGTAAATCATATTTACGGAGAGAACGAAGTAGGCGGCACAACTGTGATTTTTATTACCGATGTCCCTTTCGAAAAATTAGGTTTCAAAACAAATCTTGGGACTCAAAAATTACCCGAACTTACATGGAGTGCATTATCAAAAATTCCTTCATTGGTAACTGTAGGTGGAACACTCCTTTACGGGATTTGGTGGATTACAAACCGTCGTAAAGAAGTAATCGAAATCGAACGTAAGATGAAAGAGTTGCAATCAAATAAAATAGAAGAGGAAGATAAAAGTGCTTAACATTAAAAATTTATTAAATTCAAAAATTACATTTTGGAAAAGTGTTGGTATTATCCTAATAGGGTTGGCTGTTTATTCAATAATAGTACGTTTCGCTTATGGTTTAGGTGCGGCGACTAATTTAAGCGATGAATTTCCCTGGGGTTTATGGATAGGTTTTGATATCTTGTGTGGAGTTGGTTTAGCGGCAGGAGGGTTCACCCTCTGCAGTATAGTTTATATTTTTAATATCAAAGATTTCAAACCAATTGTACGCCCTGCAATTCTAACTGCCTTTTTGGGTTATCTGCTTGTTATATTCGCATTGATGATCGACTTAGGTCGCCCCGATCGTATTTGGCATGCCTTAATAATGTGGAATCCAAGATCGGTTATGTTCGAAGTTGCTTGGTGTGTTATGCTCTATACAACTGTTCTTGCATTAGAATTCAGTCCTGCCCTGTTCGAACGCCTCAAGTGGACGACTCCTCTAAAAATTGTCAAAGCCATAACTATTCCTCTGGTTATTGCTGGTGTTCTTTTATCTACTTTACACCAGTCATCACTTGGTTCTCTCTACCTGATCGTTCCAAATAAATTGTATGGCCTCTGGTATTCTTCTCTGATTCCTGTTTTTTTCTTTCTCTCGGCTTTAACAATTGGTTGTGCAATGGTTATTATTGAATCGTATTTGAGTGCTAGGGCATTCAAAAAACAATTAGAATTTCCTCTGCTCTTACGGTTAGGCCAAATTATGGTAATGTTGATAATGGTTCAAATTGTGGTACGCATAATCGATTTTATAGATCGTGGTGTTTTGAATTTACTTCTTATCCCCAGGATTGAAACTTATTTATTTTATTTAGAAATTATTTTAGGATTGTTCATTCCATTGGTATTATTATCAATTAAAAATATTCGTACGACACGGATTGGATTATTCTACGCCTCCTTTATAGCAGTATTAGGTTTTGTTCTAAATAGAATGAATGTAAGTATCACAGGTATGGAAGCTGGAAGCGGCGTTTCGTATTTCCCTTCTTGGATGGAAATTTCTATTACACTAGGTATTGTTGCTTTAGGATTTGTAATTTTTAGCTTTGCAGTAAAATATTTAAATATCTTTGAAGAATCGGCTGAAGATGAACACTCAGTAAAAGAATTTGCTCCCTCGAAAATTAATTATAACACAGCATTGGAAGATTAGATGTTTAATGAATGATGAAGATGTAAATATCAACTCGAATAATAATAAGTGTATTTGGATGTCGGCGGGGGTGGTATCCTATAAACTATGTGATTTACAATTCGATTGTGAACATTGTGCCTACGATAGAATTATTCGATCAAAAATGGCGAACGAATTTGCGAACGGAAACTACAGAACATCGAACAATGAAAATATAATGAATTACTCAGACCAGGCAAAGATGCTTATCGATAAATTAATAGATTCAGAAATCAATCCTAAATATTATTATTCAAAAAATCATATTTGTTTCTTCAAAGATGATGAAAACGAAGTTTCGATGGGTATCGATATTTTGTTAGCTAAGATTTTGAATTATATTAACTGTATTGTTTTGATGCCGGCAGGGGAATCGGTTACACGGCGAAAAAGTTTTTGCTGGTTAATACAAAAGAAACGCACTCTCACACTCTATTCGCCTATTAGTGGAACGATTGTTCAAAACAATGACTTGCTAGTTAAATCGCCCGACCTTATTCGCACGACCGATTTACAAAAATCGTGGCTAACAAAAATCAGATTACACAAAGATTCAAGATTAGAAGATTTTTACACAGGGGAAGAAGCTCAAAAATGGTTTCAAAAGGAATTAAAGCAGACCAAAGATACATTCTACGAAATAGTCGAAAAACAAAGACCTAACACATTGCCGACTCAATTCGATGGTGGTGTAATCAGTAACTCATTATCTGAAATTATACCTTATGCTGATTATTGGAAAATACTCAGGAATCTCTGCTTCCCCAAATAATATCTGTTTAATTTGTAAATTGTTGAAAATTTCCACAAATTATTGTGGATTTTTTTTTATATTCATTAAAGCCTGAATAAACATGAAAACTTTACTCAACACTATTTCCTTTCGACTCTTCTTAACATTACTATTGGTGATGGGAATATTATTAGGCGCTTATATTTATTTTACTCTCAAATCCCAGGAAGAACACTTGCTTACTTCTATGAAAATAAATTCGAGTCGGCTCAGCGATTTTATCAAAGGTTCTACCCGATACGGGATGTTGCTAAACCGGCGAGAAGATACACACCAAATAATTAATCGACTCGGAAAAGAACCGGAGATTGAGGTAATTCGGATATTCAATAAAAAGGGGGAAATCATGTTCTCGAGTGTTAAGGAGGAAATAGGAACGAGTGTAAATATGACTGCCGAAGCATGTTACGTTTGCCACGCTGCCGAAAAACCAATCGAATCGGTCCCCGAAAAAAGCCGTGCTCGTATAGTTACACGCCCCGATGGGCATCGCTCGTTAGGTTTAATTAATCCAATAAAAAACGAAATCGATTGTTCGACTGCTGATTGTCATGCCCACCCTCCTGATATTACTGTGTTAGGTGTGCTCGATATTAAAATGTCGCTCGACCAACTCGATCAAAATATTCAAGAAGCCCAGAATCAGGTTTTAGCCTTCTCAATTATTATCATTGTGTTGATTAACGTCGTATCGGCAATATTTATCAGGCAATTAGTTCACAAACCTGTCCACCAGTTAATAGATGGGGCAAAAGCAATTTCGGAAAAGAATTTAAATTATAAAATTTCGATTAAATCAAAAACAGAGATCGGCGAACTGGCAAATGCGTTTAACGATATGACCGAAAAATTAAAAAGTGCTTACGACGAAATTAAAAACTGGTCGATAAGCCTGGAAAATAAAGTTGATGAAAAAACAGACGAATTAAAGCGTGCTCATGCCCATCTAATTCAAATCGAAAAAATGGCATCACTTGGACAGCTTTCTGCAACAGTAGCCCACGAACTGAACAATCCACTTGAAGGTATCATAACCCTTACCCGACTTCAAATTAAGAGATTGAATAAAGATAATTTAAAGAAAGAAGATTATGAAAATATTGTTAAAGATTTAAATTTTGTTGCCGAAGAATCGCTTAGGTGTGGGAACATTGTAAAAAACCTCTTATTATTCTCACGACAACAAGTTGATGAATTTAAAGAGGCAGACCTCGAACAGATAATTGAACGAAGTATTATGTTGATTGCTCATCATATGCAAATGCATAATATCAAATTAGTACGCGAATATAATTTAACAAATTCAAGTCTCTTTTGCAGTGCAGCACAAATACAACAAGCAATGATTGCTTTGATGATTAATTCGATTGAAGCTATGCCAAGTGGTGGAACTTTGACCATTAGAATGTTCGATGCGGATGAAGATAATGTATCTATTCAAATAAACGATACAGGGCATGGAATTCAGAGTGAGATACTTACACATATATTTGAACCATTCTTTACTACTAAAACAGATGGGAAAGGAGTGGGTTTAGGACTTTCAGTAGTATATGGAATAGTAAATGGGCACAAAGGCAGAATAACTGTTGATTCGAAAGTAGGAGAAGGATCCACATTTAATATTCTTCTGCCACGTAAAAATACTAATGTAAAAACAAATTATTCAGGATAAATAATGAACAATAAAAATTATGGAATATTAATAGTTGATGACGAAAAAATTGTTAGAGAATCGCTTTATAAGTGGTTTTTAGAGGATGGCTATCGAGTCGATACGGCTGAGAATGCCGCCGAGGCATTGCGTAAGCTCCAGTCAACATCTTTCGATATTGCTTTCGTTGATATCAAAATGCCAGGTATGGATGGTTTAGAATTACATCGTCGAATCAAAGAGATCGATAAATCACTGACGGTTGTAATTATTACCGCCTTCGCATCGGTCGATTCTGCTGTACGAGCTTTAAAAGATGGTGCATACGACTATGTAACTAAACCGATTGACCCCGATGAACTGACACATATTGTGAACAACATTATCAACCAGAAAAAAATATTAACTGAAAATATTCAGTTACGCGAAAAGATAGATGAACTAACTCAGTTTGATGAAATTATTGGCGAAAGTCCTCAAATCAAAAAGATTTTTGAATTAATATCTACAGTAGCAAAAACTGATACAACTGTGCTAATACGTGGCGAAAGTGGAACAGGCAAAGAACTCGTAGCCCGTGCAATTCATTCGCACAGTTCTCGAAAGTATTTTCCGATAATTCCAGTTAATTGTGGAGCTATAAATGACAATCTATTAGAAAGCGAATTATTTGGGCACGAAAAGGGGGCTTTTACAGGGGCTCAATATCGACGTAAAGGGAAATTCGAGATGGCAGATGGTGGCTCGATCTTTTTTGATGAAATCGGTTGTGTAAGCGAAAGGCTTCAGGTCGATTTGCTCCGAGTTCTTGAAACTAAACAATTCACACGAGTAGGTGGCGACCAGATTATCAATGTCGACGTCCGCGTTATTTGTGCAACAAATAAAGATTTAGAATTAGCCGTTAAAGAAAATAAATTTCGTGAGGATTTGTATTACCGTTTAAATGTTTTTACCATATTCCTTCCACCTCTGCGTGAACGTAAAAGCGATATTCCATTGCTTGCTAACCATTTTATTAAAAAGTTTTCGCAGCTGATGAATAAGCCAATAGCTCAAATCGATCCCGAAGCTATGGATGTTTTAGTACGATACAATTGGCCCGGAAATATTCGTGAACTTGCAAATGCTATCGAAAGAGCTATGGTTGTAGGTAACCCCCCCTTTATAAGAAGAGAAGATTTACCTTTTCAATTGATTACTACAAATGGTATAAAACCGACTTCTGATTCAATCGAAGAAGTAGAAAAAGTTCATATCCTAAAAATTTTAAATCAGTACAATTGGAACATCTCTAAATCTGCTGAAGTCCTTAAAATCGATAGGGCAACCTTATATAACAAAATCAATAAATACAACTTAAAAAACCGGTAACCGATGTTCATCGAAATTTTAGGTGCCCGAAATTTTGAAAAAATTGATGTTGGGTTACTCTGTAAAGATGTTAAATCAGCATTCAATTTGGAGGTTACCTTCAGAAAAATTGTTATTGATTTTGGTGTTACTTTCGATGCAAAACGAATCCAATATAATTCTACACAAATTCTCCATCTCCTTCTCAATAGTGGTAAAATTAAAAACGATTCGAAAGCAATTATTTTAACCGATTTAGATCTTTTTGTTCCGATATTAACTTATGTATTCGGCGAAGCTGAATTATACGGTCGTGTAGCGATAGCCTCGTCGCATCGACTTCACAACGAATATTACGGCTTACCTGAAAATCACTCCCTTCTGCAAACCCGAATTACAAAGGAAGTGATCCACGAACTGGGGCACACATTCGGCTTAATACATTGTAGAGATTTCAAATGTGTGATGCATTCATCGTCTTACGTTGAGGATATCGACTTAAAAGAAGCTAGTTTTTGTATAATTTGCAAAAGGAAATTATGATTAGTTTGTAAGTTTGCCCCATCAAAAAAAAACGATTTCGGGGGCGAAATTTTTTTTGATTTCAATTTATTTTTGTATATTCAACCATTAAAAAAGGAATTTTCTATGGCAAAAAAATTTCCAGATACATTTTACAATCCGTTAAGTATAATCGGAACGGTTATTTCTTTAATCACATTCATTGCGATTATCTTTTTAATTCTCATCGGAATTCTAGTTCCAGAAACACCTGTATATTTTGGTATAGTAACTTTTATAATTCTTCCTTTTGTTTTAATAATCGGTTTATTGATGATTATTCTTGGAATAATTTTCGAAAGAAGAAGAAGAATCAAAGGGGGCGAAGTTCGCCATTTCATCAGCGTCGATTTTAACAACCCACGGCACAGGAAGGGAACTTTTATTTTCATAACTGTTGTAGTTGTGTTTATGCTTTCGAGTGCATTCGGTAGTTATCAAGCCTTTCAATATTCGGAATCGGTAGAGTTTTGTGGCAAAGTGTGCCACGAAGTAATGGAGCCCGAATATTCAGCTTACCAAACATCGCCTCACGCTCGGGTTAAATGTGCCGAGTGCCATATTGGCGAAGGTGCCGACTGGTTTGTTAAATCAAAAATATCGGGTGCGTATCAGGTTTATTCTGTTTTGTTTAACAAATACTCTAAACCCATTCCAACACCTATTAAAGACTTACGACCGGCACAAGAAACATGTGAACGCTGCCATTGGCCCCAATATTTTTTCACTGAATCGAAAAAACAAAAAACTTATTTTAAAAAGGATGAAGTAAATACCCCCTGGACGATATCGCTACTTATGAAGATAGGAGGTGGATCTTCAGAGATGGGACCTACTGCTGGAATACACTGGCACATGAATATTATGCAAAATATTGAATATATTGCCAACGATGCTGCACGGCAAGAGATTGTTTATGTAAAAACAACTGATCATCAAAACAACGTAACAGAATATTTTTTAACCGATAACCCAATCCCCCGTTCCGAAATCGAGACACGTCAAAAATTTAAAGTCGATTGTATAGATTGTCATAACCGCCCCTCGCACGTTTATAAGCCTCCAACTTCAGCAGTCGATTTAGCAATGTACCTTAAACACATTGATCCTACACTCCCTTATATTAAAAAGATAGCTGTAGAGGCACTTGCGTATAATTACTCGTCGAAAGAAAAAGCCCTTGATAGCATTCGCTATGTCATCGAAAATTTTTATGGAACTGAATACAAAGAAATTGCTACCCAACGCACCGATGCTATTAAACAAGCTGTTTTAGAAGTTCAAAAAATTTATTCACGAAATTTCTTCCCTTCGATGCAAGTTACTTGGAAAGCTTATCCCGAAAACATCAGTCATATGAATAACCCCGGCTGTTTCAGATGTCATAACGGCAAACTTGTCAGCCCATTAGGAAAAGTAATTACAAAGGACTGCAACAGTTGCCACACAATTTTATATCAAGGCTCTGAATTATCTCCCAAAACACTCACTACTACAGGATTAGATTTTCAACATCCTGAAGATATCGGCGAAGAGTGGAAAACAACCAACTGTAACGAATGCCATACAGGTGAATAGAAGGAATTAAGAAATATGGAAGTGGATCAAAGTAAACGAAAATTTTTAAAATACGTATTAGGTGGTTCGTTAACGGCACTTGCGGCGATGATATTATATCCGATTGTTGCCTATTTGCGACCCCCAAAAACAAAATCGGCCGAAGTATCATCTGTCAAAATTGGGAAAGTAAGTGAGATACCTAACGATAGCAGTATGATGTTTAGGTTTGGGACTAAACCGGGAATCTTGGTTAGAACTCAGATGGGCGAATTCCGTGCCTTTGAAGCAATCTGTACTCATCTTGACTGTACAGTTCAATTCAAACAAGAAATGGGGGTTATATGGTGCGCCTGCCACAATGGTAAATTCGATTTAAACGGAAGAAATATTTCTGGTCCACCTCCTCGTCCTTTAACTCCTTATAAAGTTATTATTCAAGGCGACGATATTTTCGTCTCCAAAATTTAATAAGGGATTATTATGGAAAAAAAATATTGGAAAAGATTATACAATTGGTTCGATGAACGAATTCAATTTGAAGATATAATTCAATTTGCCGCAAAAAAATATGTTCCTGTGCACAGCCACTCTATCTGGTATTATTTCGGCGGTGTTACACTTTTTCTATTTATCATTCAAGTTATTACAGGAATTTTGCTACTCCTTTATTACAAAGGGAGCGAAGATTTAGCATTTGAAAGCATACAATACATAATGACTGAAGTAGAGTTTGGCTGGTTAATTCGCTCTGTCCATAGTTGGTCGGCTAATTTAATGGTGTTGGCTGCTTTCATTCACATGTTCAGTGTCTATTTTACAAAGGCATATCGTAAACCACGTGAGATTACCTGGATTACAGGAATGCTTATGTTGTTTTTGGCGATGGGTTTCGGGTTTAGCGGTTACCTACTTCCTTGGAACGAACTCGCTTTCTTTGCTACAAAAGTGGGAACCGATATAGCCGGTGTAGTTCCTGTAATCGGCAAGCCTTTACTCGAATTCCTACGCGGCGGCGAAGATGTTACAGGTGCCACACTCTCAAGGTTTTTTGCGTTTCACGTTGCAATTATGCCTGCGATTTTCACTGTTTTGTTAGGGATACACTTGATTCTCGTCCAACGACAGGGAATGAGTGAGCCGTTAGGATATGAGATTAAACCTGAAAATGAAAAAAAGACAATGCCTTTTTTCCCAAATTTCTTGCTTCGCGATTTATTACTTTGGTTGATAGTTCTTAATATTGTTGCTCTACTCGCTGTTTTATTCCCTTGGGAGTTAGGTGTTAAAGCCGATCCATTTGCACCAGCCCCCGCTGGCATTAAACCCGAATGGTATTTCATGTTCATGTTTCAAACTTTGAAATATATTCCGGCTACTGTTTTATTTATCGATGGCGAAGTGTTAGGAGTACTCTTATTCGGTGCAGCTGGTTTACTATGGACATTAGTTCCGTTCTGGGATCGCAAAACTCTTCGTGGCGAAAAAAACAGATTTATAAATTATCTCGGTATCTTTGCGATAATGTATATAATTTTACTTACAATACTCGGCTATTTAGAATAAATAAGGACCCTTATGAATAAATTGATTTTAATATTACTTCTTATCGTTTCAGTGCATTATGGTATGGCACAGAAAAAAGTTGACCAATGTATTGCTTGCCATAAGGCAAATGGCGATAAACCGGCAATTTTGTTCTCGAAGGATTTACACTTTGCTCAAGGAATTTCGTGTGCCGATTGCCACGGGGGAGATGCCTCGAAAGAAGATATGGATGAATCGATGAATAAAAATGCCGGCTTCATAGGCGTTCCGAGTGGCGATAAAATTTCGGAAGTCTGTAGCAATTGCCATAGCGATCAATTGGATAAAATGAACAACAGTGCCCACGGAAAACTTACTGTAAAAGGGGATCAAAAAATTTTGCAATGCACTACTTGTCATGGTATTCACAATATTGTATCTGTGAAAAATGTTGCTTCGCCTGTTCATGCGAACAATGTTGTGCAAACCTGCTCCAGATGTCATTCCGATATTGCATATATGCGGCAATACAATCCGGCTTTACCAACCGATCAACACGAAAAATATTTAACGAGCATTCATGGGCAATTGAACAAAAAGAAAGATGCCAATGCCGCAACCTGTGCCAATTGTCATGGCAGCCACGATATCAGGAATGCTCTGGATGTTAGATCGCTCGTTCACCCTGCGAATTTACCAAAAACTTGCGCCACTTGCCATAGCGACACTGAACTGATGAAGCCATACCAAATACCAACCGACCAATATGAAAAATTTGCAGCAAGTGTTCACGGAATTGCATTATTAAAAAAGGGGGATGCTGCCGCCCCTTCGTGCAACGATTGTCACGGCAATCACGGCGCGGCGCCTCCAGGGCTCGAATCTATTTCAAAAGTTTGTGGAACTTGCCATGTAATCAATGCCGACCTGTTTGCAAAAAGTCCGCATAAAAAAGCCTTCGACGATCAAAAACTTCCCGAATGCGAAACCTGCCACAGCAATCATGCAATCATTGTGGGAACTGATCAATTAATTGGTACAACCCCCGAAGCTGTTTGCTCGCGTTGCCATACAGAAACAAAAAATCAGAAAGGATATTGGGAGGCTGCACAAATGAGAAAAATTTTAGATAGTTTGATTTATGAAGAGGAAGAAACTATCAGGTTAATTACTGAAGCTGAGCAAAAGGGGATGGAAGTATCGGAAGCGAAATTCAAGTTACGTGATATTCGTCAGGCGAAATTAGAAACCCGAACCATCATACATGCTTTTAATCTTGTAAAATTCACCGAGGCAGCTAACAAAGGATTTGCGATTACTTCTGAAGTAAAATCTGCCGGTATAAAAGCGATTGATGAATATTATTTTAGAAGATGGGGCTTACTTGCTGCAACTCTCGTTATTACAATTTTAGCAATTTCTCTTTTCATTTATATTAAAAGAATTGAGAGAAGAAATACCGCAAAATAAACTGTTCAATTCAAATTTAATAATCTGGCAAGGCATTTTTTTCAAATTTAAGAAATGTAAAAGTATCCTTGTTATTATCCTAATATTTTGATAAATTTATAGCAAATTATTTGGTTTCCTTTGGCATCGAATATGTTGTAACTAATATATCTTAAATCACTTAAGGAAATGTTATGAAAAAAACGCTTTTATTTTTCTGTTTCTTGGTCTATACCTGGTCGCTTGATGGACAAATAATCAACGGTAGGTTTACAACTTCTTTCTACACATTCGAAAAGTACGAAAGCCCGAAGTTTTCCGAATCGCATCTGCTTGCTTACCAGACGGCACAATTCGACATTACAAAAAATAACATCTCTGTTTCTACTTTATTACAGGGTTCTAAGAATTTCCCTGATGTTGGCAATTTTTCTGCAGTTAGAATGTATAACTTATTTTTTAAGTGGAGAAACATTGCCGATATTGCCGATCTCACTTTAGGCAGGCATTCGGTTTTTGCCGGAGTAGGAAATGGTTTGATAGATGGCGGAACTATCAAGTTAAAATTTTTTGATAAAGCCATCTCAATAACCGGTTACGCAGGTGCCAATGTTAAAGAAAATCTCGAAACTGAAATAGCATCAAATCGAAAAGATAACTATATGGTTGGGGGACAGTTGGTTACTACAATTTTTTCCGATTTACGGGTTGGTTTAAGCTACTACAATCGTCATCGGGAGAGGGTATCGTATAAAACTCTGCGAGCCGATTCGTTAGGGTTACCATTTTATCGAATTATTGAACTCGATTCTCCAGCCGAACAATATGCAAGCGCCGATGTGAATTACTTTCACAATAGATTAGGTAGAATATACGGACGCTTCGACTACGATTTGAATTTTGAAAAAAATTCACGCATACAATTTGGCGGAAGGGCAAATCTTACCTCTTCAATATCTTTGACTGGTGATTATATTTATCGAGTTCCGCGTATTGCTTATAATTCAATTTTTCATGTATTCAACTACGGTAACACAACCGAGATTGAGGGGGGAATAGAGTATGCCTACCAACCGACTCTTCGTCTGTTCGGAAAGTTTGCTAATATCGAATATTCGGGGGACAAATCTCAAAGATATACATTCGGAATGGATGCGGAGTATGGAAGCTTGGTTGATTCTGGTAACACCGGATATGCAGGCGAGTTGAATGCTCTATCGGCTCAAATATATTATCCACTGTTCGATAGAATTTTAATTCCTACGATTGCATTTTCACGTTCGAGTTATAAATTAACGAAGCAAAGCGAAAGGATGGAAAGTTTTACAGGTTTACTTGGAGCAACCGTAAAAACATCACAAAGTTTTTCATTCGATACCCAAATTCAATGGTTGAATAATAAAATTTATAAGAACGATTTCAGGTTGTTGGTTAAATTTAATTATCTGTTCAGTCATCAGTTAAATATCCTATAAAGGCGACGATATGAAGAAAAAACATTTTATAATTTTGATTCCAATTTTTATAATCGCAGCAGTAAGCATTGCTATGTTGAATAGCAATATTATACAATCCGATGAAGAAGACAGGTCGTTGAAAATTAAATTCTCACATAAATTTCATATTGAACAGGGGGTCGATTGTGCCGACTGCCACACTGACGCTGCAACAAGCAAGTTGTCGTCGGATAAACTTTTTGGGAATCACTCATCTTGCCAAAGTTGCCACGAAGAGCAGATAAATAACGATTGCAAATATTGCCATATAAAGCCGGAATTTTATGAAGCATTCGAAAATCCCGTACGCGAATTAATTTTCTCGCACGAACAACATCTGACGATGCCCGATGTAAAATGCACAACCTGTCACCAAAATTTGGAAAAAGTAGATATTGCTTCATCAAAGAACTTACCTGATATGGCAACTTGCAATACCTGTCACGATAACTCAAAGGCAACAAATTTATGCGAAACCTGCCATACTAACTTTGATTCGCTCATTCCGAACGACCACCGGGCGGCAGATTTCAAAAAAGAACACGATAATTTAGTACGTGTTGGACTGATGGATGTAAGCTGCGCAACTTGCCACGACGATGTATTTTGTCAACAATGCCATGACGGTGCGAGTTTAGTAAAGATTGGTCAAAAAGGGTTGATGAGTAATCCCGCACCCCGACTCACTCGTCGTGATTCTCCCAAAATGCTTACTATGCAAATGGCACACGATTTAAATTACAGGTTTACACACGGTATCGATGCGAAAGCAAAAACTACCGATTGCTATACCTGCCATCAACGCGAAACGTTTTGTTCTGAATGCCATCAAGCCGGCGGAAATATTACTCAGGGTAGCTTCAAACCGAAGTGGCACCAGGAAGTTGGCTTTACCACTTTCGGAGTTGGTTCAGGTGGTGGTAAACATGCCGAAATAGCCCGGCGCGATATCGAAAGCTGTATGGGATGCCACGATGCTAATGGCGCCGATGCAACTTGCGTTAAATGTCATTTCGATAATGATGGAATTCGTGGAACTAATCCTAAAACTCATCAAACCGGTTATATGAAAGATGAAAGAGGATTATGGCACGAGACAAATGGAGCAACATGCTACGTATGTCATACAAATCCTAACGCAAATAAAGATGGACTCAAAAATGGCGGCTTCTGTAATTATTGTCATATATAAGGAATGTAATTTATGAGAACGAAAAATATATTTTTTATTTTTGTAATATTTGTTTTGTTTGGTGGATGTTCCAAATTACAAAAAGAACTCCCCGAACCTACTTCGCCATCAGTCATACATGCAAAAGGCTGGGAGATAGTAACTTCAGAAAATTTTCACGGTAAATATTTGCATCAAAAACAATATAAACTTACAGATTGTATTTCTTGTCATGGAAGCGATTTCAGTGGCGGAACAAGCAAAGTATCCTGCTACACTTGTCATAGTTCTTATCCGCATCGAGCCGGATTTTTACAAAAGAACAGTCCCTATTACCACGGCTTATATTTGAAGTCTGAATCGTGGGTTACTTCATCTTGTCAGGGATGCCATGGTGCCGATTTAAGTGGCGGCAATAGCGGCGTAAAATGTGTAACCTGCCACGCCTCGTATCCGCACAAAGCAGGATGGAAAGTTGCAGCACAAACAACATTTCACGGAAAATATTTAAAAGAAGAACAATGGGATATGAAACTTTGTATCGGCTGCCAT
>CAMTVZ010000054.1:0-4483 GCA_947085285.1 uncultured Ignavibacteriota bacterium | reverse complement strand
TTCCATATTTATATTAAATTTTTTGGGGTGAATGGATGTGGAAGAAGGTCAGAAGTACGAAGCAGTTTTTCTTTTCCTTTTCCGTTGGTTAGAATTATATCGATATCGCCAGCAAGATCGCTGATAACTTGTCGGCATGCTCCGCAAGGTGAAGTGAAGCCTGCTTCATCTGTTGATAGAGCTAGTGCAACAAAGTTTTTCGCCCCTTCTGAAATTGCTTTGAAGAGTGCAGTCCTTTCAGCACATATAGTAAGCGAGTAAGAACTTATTTCGATGTTGCATCCAGTGTAAATCTTTCCGCTTTTAGTTAGAACTGCAGCTCCGACTCTAAATTTTGAATAGGGGGAATGCGAATTTTTCTTTGCTAACTTTGCTGCCTTGATAAGATTTTTATAATGCATACTAAACTTTTAATTGTTAAAAAATTTTACAAAATATAGACAAAAATTAAACTAATATCAAGAAATTTGAATTTATAACAAGTATTTGATATATTTTGTCAGAAAATTGTGAAAAAGAAATTAAAAAATATTTTCAAATCGCCTACTGCAAAAAAGTCATTGCTCGCATTGATGATAACGATGCTTCTATTTTTTGTTTGCAATAACATACTATTACCTTGGTATGTGAATAAAGGTGGTGTGGTAAAAATACCAAATTTAATTGGTTTACAAAATGAAGAAGCAATTAAACTGTTGGATTCATTAGGATTGGAACCACGTGAGGGTGGAACACGACCCGATGTTAGATACCCAATCGGAGTTGTGGTTTTTCAGAACCCCGCCGAGAATGCTATTGTAAAAAAGGGGAGACGTGTTTATTTAACATTAAGTGGTGGTGAACAAGAAGTAGTTGTCCCGAACCTGAAAGGTAAATCGCTTAGAGATGCAAAATTCACACTCGACCGCAGCGGATTGAAATTAGGAGAAACTGAATATTCGCCATCCGACGAGTTTCCCGAAAACACTATTATCGATCAATCATTTCCAGTAGGAAGTAAAGTAAAAAAGAATACTTACATTTCGATAATAATTAGTCAAGGAAAAATTGTTGATACAGTCGAAGTTCCTAACCTTGTCGGAAAATCGTATAACGAAGCGGAAAAGATTTTAGGAGAATATGGTTTAAAATTAGGTCGAATAGAGTACCAACCATCATTCGATCTACTACCTAACACTATCATTGAACAATATCCTCGACCTGGTGAATTAGTATCGTGGGGAGAAAAGATAAATTTATACGTAACAAAAACTGGTAGTAAAAAAATTGAGAGATTCGAGTATTAAAATTTTATGAAAAAAATAATCATTGCACCATCGATACTTTCGGCCGACTTCACAAATCTTGAACGCCAGATTCGTTGCGTTGAAAAGGGGGGAGCCGATTGGATTCATTTCGATGTAATGGACGGACACTTTGTTCCGAACATTACTTTCGGACCAATTATCGTAAAAGCTTTGCGCACGATAACCAAACTAACGTTGGATACTCACTTGATGATAGAAAAACCTGAAAGGTATATCGAAGATTTTGTAAAAGGCGGTTCGGATATCATCACAGTTCACGTTGAAACTTGTCCGCATCTTCACCGCACTGTGCAACAAATCAAATCGTTGGGTGTTAAAGCCGGAGTTACTTTAAATCCTGCTACGCCAACAAATACTTTGATAGAAATTATTCCTTATATCGATATGATTTTAGTGATGACAGTAAACCCCGGTTTTGGAGGTCAGAAATTTATTTCAACAATGATTCAAAAAATTGAAACTATTGCTCGTATTCGTGATAACATTAATCCAAAATTACTTATTGAAGTTGATGGAGGAGTAAGTCCCGCAAATGCAAAACTTCTCGTCGATGCTGGTGCTAATGTGTTAGTTGCGGGTAATTCGGTCTTTAAGTCGAAGAATATTACAAATGCAGTGCGAAATCTCAGAAAATCAGCAAACTCATAAATTCTATGAATCCGACTCAACTTAAAATCTTAAACCAGAATTCGATTACCACAATTTCTCTGAACCGTCCTCACAAGCGAAATGCTCTCAACGATACTTTAGTTAAAGAACTGACAGATGTTCTTCTTTATTACGGTAAAAATGGAAATACCAAAGCAATTATTTTAACAGGCGAGGGGGATGCCTTTTGTTCGGGTGCTGATTTGGAATATTTACAAAAAATATCCAAGTATTCACTCGAAGATAATCAAGAAGACTCGCGTCTTTTAATGCGTCTTTATCAATCAATATACGAACTTCGCAAACCTGTTATTGCAATGGTGAACGGTCCTGCATTAGCAGGCGGTTGCGGTTTAGCTACAGTGTGCGATTTTGTAATTGCGTCAAACCAAAAAGCTAAATTCGGTTACCCAGAAGTTAAAATAGGATTTATTCCTGCAATAGTGATGGTATTTTTGGTTAAAAGAATCGGCGAAGGAAAAGCACGCGAATTAGTAATGAGCGGAAAAATTATTTCGGCTGACGAAGCAAAAAATATTGGATTAATTAATGTAACCGTTTCATCCGAAAAATTATTGGAAACTACATTATCGTTTGCAACTGAATTAATCGAACAAAACAGCAACGTTGCTATGGGACTTTGTAAAGAAATGTTTTCGTCGTTCGGACAAATGGATACTAAGCAAGCACTCGAATATGCAGCAAATATGAATGCCTTTACACGTATGACAGAAGATTGCAAACGTGGAATTGAATCGTTTTTAAAAAAAGAAAAGATAAATTGGAAATGAAAGATTTAAAAAATTATATTCGCAACATTCCCGACTTCCCGAAGAAGGGAATTGTATTCCGCGATATTACAACATTGCTAAAAGATCCGGCAGCTTATCATTCGGCTGTTAATCAAATCATGGAAAAATTTAAAAATACTAAAATCGATAAAGTAGTTGGAATCGAATCGCGCGGATTTATTATAGCTGCAGCTTTAGCATACAATCTTGGAGTCGGATTTGTCCCTATCAGGAAACCGAATAAACTTCCAGCCGACACCATCCGCGAAGAATACCAACTCGAATATGGAACCGATGCAATCGAAATGCACAAAGATGCAATTTATCCAGCCGAAAACATTTTATTGCACGACGACCTTTTAGCTACCGGAGGAACGATAAACGCAGCCTGTAATCTAATCGAAAAATTAGGTGGTAAGATAGTAGGTATTTCGTTTTTAATTGAACTATCGTTTTTGAATGGAAGAAAATTGTTAGACAAATACGATGTTCATTCTTTGATAAGTTACGATTCAGAATAATTGAATAATTCTAATACATATATTGTAATTGATTTTACTAAAATTGAGGGGGCGGGAAACGATTTTGTGCTTATCGATAATCGCGACTCACGTTATAATTTTTCTTACTCCGATTTTGCTAAATTTGTTTGCAACCGTCATCGTGGAGTTGGTGCCGACGGTTTACTCGTAATAGAAAATAGCGACCGAAGCGATTTCAAGATGCGTTACCTGAATGCTGATGGCTCCGAAGGGGGTATGTGCGGCAACGGTGGACGCTGTATTGCAAAATATATGTTAGAAGCATCAGGTAAACAAACAACACAATTTGAAGCTTTGGGCTACATCTATTCAGCTGAATTAGTGCTTAACAATATCCGCCTCTTGATGAAAAATCCAACCGATTTTAGAATGGGTTTGCTAATCAGATTTGAGAACAATGAATTTAAAATAGATTATGTAAATACCGGTGCTCCACACGCTGTGTTTTTTTGGGAAGATATGCCACAAGATTTCAATAACTTTGATGAAATTGAAATTAATAAATTAGGCAGATATATTCGCTACCATGAATTTTTTTATCCGGTAGGAACCAATGTAAATTTTATAAAAAAAATTGATAGGGGGGAGATTCAAATTCGAACTTACGAAAGAGGGGTAGAGGCCGAAACACTTTCGTGTGGTACAGGTTCGATAGCTTCAGCCATTTTAGCCGCTTTACGCTACAATTGGCTTCCCCCAGTAAAAGTATTAACTCGAAGTAAAGATAGCTTAATTATTGATTTTAAATTTAATGAACAGAAAATAACTAATGTATCAATTGAAGGTCCTGTTAATCAAGTATTTAAAGGACATTTGATATATTCAGTTGATATCTGCAATTCGAAAACCTGCCTTTCACGGAAAGGAGACCGTAAATTATGACGATGTTGTTGCCTTCGTTTAACTTCATAGGACGAAAAGAGACAATGAAATTGCTACGCAACTTTCATTTGACGACAGTTAAACAAAATTTTTTCTTATTTTTGCGGGCGGGGGCTTTTTATGGACTTAAAAACAAAAAGATTTATAATAAAAGAAATCTTGAGGTAATAATATGACCAAAGAACAAAAATTTTATAAAGAGTTACAGGATGTATTTATAGGAGCCAAAATTGAAGGCGAAGGCGGTTTTGTCAATTTGATGAGGATAAAATCAAATTACTACCGTAAGATTGAAGATATTCTCAAAAAAGAT
>CAMTVZ010000053.1:0-8265 GCA_947085285.1 uncultured Ignavibacteriota bacterium | reverse complement strand
TAAGGTTTACTTACAAAATCTTCGGCTCCCAATTTTTTTGATTCGATTGCATTCTTAAGGTCGGCAATACCTGTCAACATAATAATTTTTAAATCTTTGTGGTTTTGTTTGATATATTTTAAAACTTCGAAACCATCCATATTTGGCATCTTAATATCTAACAGAACCAGATCAAATTTATTTTGTTTAATCGCATCTAATGCGAGTAACCCGTCGGCTGCTGTTTCAACTTCATAACCTTCACCTTTTAATTCTTGACTGAGAACAGTACGAAGTGTATCTTCATCATCAACCACTAAAATTCTACTTTTTTCAGACATGTTAAGCTCCTAATTTAAATTACTTGAATTTACGAATTAAATTCGACCTTCTTTAAACTTTTATTTGTCGTGGTGGTAAGTTAAGGAAATGATTTAATAAAATCAAATCTAATAGCAATTTAAAAAAAATACTTGTAAATTATAACCACAAATATTATGATTATCAAAAAATAGGCAAAACGATGGATATCGAAACAACCAACATACTACTAATCGACGATGATGCGGCTTATGTTAGTGTAGCAAGGCATCTTCTAAATAAATACTCAGGAAGGAAGTTCAACCTAATATGGAAGGAGAATGGCCAGAAAGCAATTGCTGAACTAAAAACTAACCCGAACATACACTTAATATTGGTAGATTATTATCTTCCCGAGCAGAACGGTTTGGAGATTGTAAAAGAAATTTCAGAACAAGGTTTTTCGATCCCCATAATATTTTTGACTACTCATAAAAATTTCAAATTAGCTGTTGAAGCTATGAGGTATAATGTGGAAGATTATCTCATCAAAGACGAAGCTGTTGATACATTATTGCCCCGCTCAATAATAACAGTTTTGGAACGAGTTAAAATAAAAAAACAAATTGAAACTGCCGAGAAGACAAAAATGATTTCTGAAAGACGAGCCGAAGCTATTCGTGAACTCATTGTTACCATCTGCCATGAATTCAATAACCCATTAGCCGCTATCAGAATAAGTACCGATATTATATCGCGACAGAAGCTAAGTTCTGAATCCGAAAAAATTTTGCAAGACTTGATAACAAACGTAAAAGTAATTGAAAAAGAAATCTTAACCTTGCGTGATATCGATGTTTCCGAAGCCTTAAAATAACTTGCATTTATTAACGGATATTTCTATATTAAGCCAGTTATGATAAAGCGTGTTCAAAATTTTTCTCTTAAAACTGAAAGAATTTTTCCAATCTTCGAGGGCAACAAAAAGAACAACGCCCTCAATACAAAAATTTTTACATACTTAAAAAAACATAAAGAGTATTTAAAAAAGTCCTGCTCGTAAAACAGGACTTTTTTTATTCCATAATGACGATAAAAGAAATAAATAGCTTAATAACTGAATGGGCTCCCCAAGAATTAGCGTGGGAAAAAGATAACATTGGATTGCAGGTTGGCAGTTACGAAAAACCTGTTCAAAAAATTTTAGTAGCATTAGATGTTACAACCGAAGTAGTTGATGAGTGTATATCTAAAAATATTGATTTACTCATCGTTCATCATCCGCTGATTTATAACCCAATTAAGTCGATTAATTCTAATGAACGAATCGGACAAATAATATTTAAACTGATTGAAAACCAGATATCAGTAATCGCTGTCCACACTAATTTAGATTTTACTAAATATGGGGTAAGTTACACACTCGCTCAAAAATTGGAATTAAAAAACATAAAAATTTTGAAGCCTTTAGAGTCGCATTTCAAAAAAATAGCAGTGTTTGTTCCATCCGATTATACCGAAAAAGTTGCTGAGAGTATGGCAAACGCTGGTGCCGGCGTTATAGGAAATTACGATTATTGTTCTTTCCGTACTTCAGGAATTGGAACATTCAAAGGCGGCGATGAAACAAAACCATTTATTGGTACTCCCGGCGAGTTCGAAAAGGTAGAAGAAATTAAATTAGAAATGATTGTACCCGATTGGAAATTGACGGAAGTAAAAACCGCCATACGTCGTTCACATCCATACGAAGAGCCGGCATTCGATATATACCCAATGGAAATCGAAACCGCATATTATGGCAGCGGAGCCATCGGAACTTTTGACGAGGCAATAAGTCAAAAAAAATTTTTGCAACACGTGAAAGAAAAATTGAATGCTGAGAATATTAAATATGTAGAAGGCAGTCAGGATAAAATAAAAACTGTTGCTGTTTGTGGTGGTTCGGGAAGCAACCTAATTCGTGATGCGATAAATTCTAAAGCTGATGCATTTGTTACAGGTGATGTGGGGTATCATTCGTTTATTGAAGCTAATGGAAAAATTTTACTTGTAGATGCCGGGCACTTCGAAACCGAAGCGGCAACTGTAGAATCTATAGTGAATTATCTAAAAAATAAATTTATCTTGCTGAAGGAAAATATACAGATTTCAGCCTCGACCCAGATAAAAAATCCAATTCAAAACATATAAAAATATTTTGGAGAAATTATTGGAAACAAAATTACTTTATTTATATGCATTACAGCAAGTCGATTCTCAACTCGACGAGCTTGAAAATTATAAAGGCGACCTTCCGGCAACAGTGAACCAGCTTACTGAATCAGTAAACAAACTTAAAACAAAGATTACAGAGCTGGAATCAGAAATTAAGAATTACATGAAAAAAAGTGATGAAGCTGATGCTGAGCAATTGAGCTTAACCGAGAAAATCACAAAATACAAAAAACAACAGTACGAAGTAAAAACCAATAAACAATACGATGCACTGACACATGAAATTGAAAATGCAGAAAAGAAAATTGAACAGCTTCTGAACGACATCATAATGTACGAGGGTAAAATTAAGAACGGAAAAGAGGATCTCGAAAAACTCAGAGAAGAACTAAAGGCTACCGAAGCAGAATTAGAAGAAAAGCAAGCCGAGCTGGATCTTATCATAAAACAAAACGAAGAAGAAGAATTAAGTTTACAACACGAGCGTGAAAAGATAATAGTACGTGTAAGTAAACAAGATTTAGCAACTTACAATCGTATCCGTAATGCTAAAAACGGATTAGCGGTAGTATCTGTTAAACGTAATGCATGTGGTGGATGCTATAATAATTTACCTCCTCAAAAAATTCAGGAACTGCGACAAAACACAAACATGTTTACATGTGAGCGATGTGGCAGAATCTTAGTTTCAGATACAATTGTTGAAGGAAGTAAAAACCTTTTATGAGAATTAAAGCCTATATCGACGGAGCCTCGCGAGGGAATCCAGGTGAAAGTGGAATTGGCGTTATATTAAAGGACGAAACAGGCAATACAATCGCCACCATAAACGGTTATATAGGCAGGGCAACAAATAACATTGCCGAATACACAGCTTTGATTGCGTGCCTGAAAAAAGCGAAAGAGCTAAATTGTACAAAGATTACAATCCATTCTGATAGCGAACTATTAGTCCGACAGATGAACGGACAATATCGCGTTAGGAATGAAGGAATAAAAGAGATATTTGAACAAGTTCAGCGTGTTATACGATCTGCCAAAGGCGGATTCAAATGCGAGATAAAGCATATAAAGCGGGAAGAAAACCGCGACGCTGACCATCTTGCAAATGCTGGAATCGACAGCAAGCAATTAATAAAAGTTTAATTAACATAATCCGCCAAAGGCGGATGGAAGAAAGTAGAGTAGGACGACTAACGTAAATCGTGCAATCGCGGTGCTGCAGAGCGCCGAGGAAAGTCCGAACTCCGCAGGACAGGACACCTTGTGAAAACAAGGGTGTTGTAAACGAAAGTTTACAACAACGGAAAGTGCCACAGAAAAAATACCGCCCCGCCTTTGGCGGGGTAAGGGTGAAAAGGCGAGTTAAGAGCTCACCGCTCCGTCAGTAATGACGGAGGTCCCGAAAGGGATGGCGCTTTTTGCGCCACACGGCAAACCCTATCCGGAGCAAGACCATGTAAGTCCCGCTTTTCCGTTTCTTACGGAATGAAGAGTGGTCCGTTCAACTTCCTCTCTTCGGAGGGGAATGCGGGATGGGTAGGTCGCATTAGAGAAATGATTGCAACCCTGTTCATCCCCTTTTGGAGGAGAGATGGGGTACAGAATTCGGCTTATAGATTTACGTTCTGTCGTCGTTTCTGCTTTCTATACAATATAATATTAATGAATAAATAATATATATGATAAGAGAATACCGATGGACAGTAACAAACGAACCTCAAATTGACAAAATTGAAAAACTTTCGAAAGATATAAATGTACCTAATGTTATTGCAAAAATATTAGTCAATCGTGGGATCGAAAATTACGATTTAGCAAAACAGTATTTTAGACCTAAACTTGATGATCTGCACGACCCACTCCTGATGAGTGGAATGGATAAAGCAGTAAGTCGAATTCTTTCTGCCCTCGACTCAAACGAAAAAATTATGATCTACGGCGATTATGATGTGGATGGAACGAGCGGGATTGCAATGCTTTACCTATTCTTCAAAAATTTTAATGGGCATACATTCTATCATGTCCCTGACCGAGTGAAAGAAGGATATGGTATCTCGAAATATGGAATTGATTTGGCAAAAGAACACGGTGCCACACTCCTAATCGCAATCGATTGTGGAATCACTGCCAACGAACAGGTTGACTACGCCAATTCATTAGGGATAGATGTAATCATTGCCGACCACCACGAGCCAACCGCCGACATACCTAAAGCATATGCAGTTCTTGACCCTTTATTACCAAACTGTAACTACCCCTTTAAATCGCTATGTGGTTGTGGAGTTGGGTTCAAACTCATTCAAGCTGTCGGCAAAAAAATTGGACAGGAAGATTTTGCTTATTCATTCATCGACTTTGTTACATTAGCAACAACTGCCGACATCGTACCCCTTGTAGGAGAGAATCGTACAATAGTAAAGTTGGGACTGCAGAAAATTAATGAAAATCCGAGACCAGGGATTAAAGCACTTATTGATAATGCCGGAATTAAGTCTGAATCCTTAAGTTCGTCTCAAATCGTATTCATGCTCGCACCACGAATCAATGCTGTTGGACGGCTCGGCGATGCAGGCAGAGCTGTAGAATTGTTAATTAGTAACGACTATCAAGCTGCTTTAAAAATAGCTAAAGTTTTAGAAGTCGAAAATCAGAATCGAAGGAAGATTGACGAAGATACCTTCGCCAACGCCCAACAACTTGTTGATAATTATGTAAATGAGGACAACGATTTATCAATTATTTTACATCAAGAAGATTGGCACCCGGGTGTGATAGGTATTGTTGCTTCACGTTTAGTCGAAAAATATTACTTACCCACAATTATGATGACCACTATCGACGGTGTAGCCAAAGGTTCTGCGCGAAGTATAGCCGGGTTCGACATTTATCAAGCATTAAAGCGGGTCGAAAACACCTTATTGCAATTTGGCGGACACAAGTATGCCGCAGGTGTTTCGGTTGAATTGGAACGGCTCGATGAATTCAAACAAGCTTTTAATGCCGCAGTAAAAGAATTACTCAGTGAAGAATTACTTAAACCTGAAATCAGGATTGATTCTGAAATTCAACTTACCGATATTACACCACGATTTCAGAAAATATTAAGAGAATTTGCACCCTTTGGTCCCGGTAACTTGCGTCCCGTATTTTTAGCTTCAAAAGTTCAAGTCTCGGCACCTCCAAAAATTGTGGGCAAAAATCATTTGCGTTTAAAAATAAAGCATAACAATTTTACCTTCGATGCAATTGGGTTTAACTTAGGACACTTAAAAGATAAAGTAACCACAGCTATGAACAGTGGAAAAAGTTTGGACCTTGTATTTTCAATCAACGAATCGGAATGGCAGGGGAATGCCCCCAATGGCGATGCATTCCCACAACTTAAAATCAGAGATTTACGCTGTTAACAACTCATCTACTCTACGAGTCCTTAGGACGATGCCGTAGGCAACTCGTTGAGAAATTAAATTTTTAAAGGAGAATAGAATATGTCAGGACATTCAAAATGGGCAACTATCAAACGTAAAAAAGCATCTACCGATGCAAAAAGAGGAAAAATTTTTACACAAATTATAAAAGAAATAACTGTCGCTGCCAAGATGGGGGGCGGCGACCCAAGTGGAAACCCACGCCTACGTTTAGCCATCGAGAAAGCGAAAGCCAACAATATGCCTGCCGATAATATCAAACGCGCAATTATGAAAGGCACAGGCGAACTTCCCGGTGTTTCGTACGAAGATGTTACTTACGAAGCATACGGTCCCGGTGGTGTGGCTCTCATCATCGAATCGGTAACTGATAATAAAAACAGAACTGTTTCCGAACTGCGGCATTTGTTAGAGCGTCATAACGGTAAATTAGCAACTTCTGGTTCGGTTGCGTGGAGCTTTCATCGGAAAGGTATTATTCAAATTCCAAAATCAAAATACACAGAAGACGATATACTGGCAATTATTTTAGATGCGGGTGCCGACGATTTGAAAGTGGAAGATGAGCTTTATGAAATTAAAACTTCGCCCGAAAATTTTGAAGCTGTTAAAAAAGCCCTCGAAGCAAATAAAGTTTCAATTGAATCGGCAGAACTTTCGTTGGTTCCCGAAAACTTAGTAAAGGTCGAGGGTAAAGAAGCTGAATTAGTTCTAAAACTAATGGAAGCCTTAGAAGAAAACGAAGATGTTCAGAATGTTTATCCTAATTTCGATATCGACGAAAAGGTTTTGGCTAACTATCAAACATAACTGAACAAGATTCGATGAAAAGCGTAAAAAATAAACGCATTATTTTAGGAATCGACCCCGGCTCGATGATTACAGGTTTTGGAATTATTGAACTGAACAACGGAAAATTTAGTCTGGTTAAATGCGATGCCATCGTAAATAATAGTAAAACCGAAGTACCAATTCGGCTTGGAGTAATATTTCAAACATTGAATAGGATAATTAAAAAATACAAGCCCGACGAAATTGCAATCGAGACGGCTTTTTATGGAAAGAATGCACAGTCGGCTTTGAAATTGGGTCAAGCACGCGGTGTGGCAATGCTTTCGGCAGTTATGAACAAAATTGCTTTATCAGAATACTCGCCGCGCGAAGTTAAAAAAGCTGTGGTTGGTAACGGTGCCGCATCAAAAGAACAGGTTCAATATATGGTAAACTCGATCCTGAAACTTAAGCCCGACAAAGTCGGAACAAAATATTACGATATCACCGATGCTCTCGCTGTTGCTATCTGCCACTCGTTCCGTTCAGCAAATTCACTTCTTATTCCAAAAAAACAATTTCAACAGAACAGACGAAGATATAAAGATTGGAAAGCTTTTGTAATCGACAACTCCTAAGGAGTACTTAGGACAACAAATAAATAAAACCTTAGAGCTATGTTATCATATCTAAACGGAAAATTAACTAACAAAACTCCCACTGAAATTGTGATTGATGTAAACGGAGTAGGATATAGTTTGCACATATCGCTGACAACATACGAGCAGTTAAGCCCGGCTAATGAGCGGGTAAAAGTTTTTACATATTTGCACGTCCGCGAAGATGCTTTGCTGTTATTTGGGTTCGCATCGGAATCGGAGCGTGAGATGTTTAAACTTTTAATCTCGGTTTCCGGAATCGGTCCAAAAATCGCACAGGGGATGCTATCAGGGATGACTGCCGACGAATTGAAATCGGCAATACAAACCGGCGACATTGCGGCATTAACTTCGCTGCAAGGTGTGGGACGCAAAACAGCCGAGCGGTTAATATTAGAACTCCGCGACAAAATCGGAAAAGCCGAAATAGAACTTCCCTCCTTCACTGCAACTTCACCACAAATAAAAACACGGAACGATGCGCTCAATGCCCTTATATCGCTCGGTTACAATCGCAATACCGCTGAAAATGCAATTCGAGAAGTATTGAAAGAGAATAAAGATTTGCCCGTTGAAGAATTAATAAGGCAGGCATTGAGACATACTTCGAAATAGAGACTGATGAATTAGAGAAGACAAGTAAGTCGGGAGTAAGTCGGATTTGAAATCCGACAAAAAAACATAGCGGGAGTCGGGAGTAAGTCGGATTTGAAATCCGACCTACTACCAATAACTAAAAAGGCCGATTTCATGTGTTGTATGTCGGATTTGCAATCCGAACTACAAGCTATAACATATAAAGCAGACCTCACGCGATGTTAGTCTGTCTTGAAATCAGACCTACCTGCACTAACAAAAATAGCCGACTTCACGTGATGAGAAATCGGCTCAGTTGAAATTTTACGATT
>CAMTVZ010000052.1:0-2306 GCA_947085285.1 uncultured Ignavibacteriota bacterium | reverse complement strand
ATTTACAATAACTCCGAATACTGGTTACTATGTAGATAGTGTCATCGTAAACGGAGTGAGAGTCGATTCAACAACGAGCTACACATTTACGAATGTTACTGCAAATCATACAATCCGAGCAGTTTTTGCAATCAATCAATTCACTATAACAGCAAGTGCTGGACCAAACGGAACGATCTCTCCATCAGGAATTGTGAATGTCAGCTACGGAGGTAGTCAGCGATTTACAATAACTCCAAACACTGGTTACTATGTAGATAGCGTAATTGTTAACGGAGTGAGAGTCGATTCAACAACGAGCTACACATTTACGAATGTTACTGCAAACCACACAATCAGAGCAGTCTTTGCAATCAATCAATACACTATAACATCGAGTGCTGGACCAAACGGAACGATTTCTCCATCAGGAATTGTGAATGTCAGCTACGGAGGTAGCCAGCAATTTACAATAACTCCGAACACTGGTTACTATGTAGATAGTGTAATAGTAAACGGAGTGAGAGTCGATTCAACAACGAGCTACACATTTACGAATGTTACTGCAAATCACACAATCAGAGCAGTATTTGCGATTAATCGTTACACGATAACCGCTACTGCAGGTGCCAACGGAACAATAACTCCATTTGGACCAATTCCAGTTTCATTTGGCGATACTCTTAGCTTTACTATTACGCCTAATACCGGTTATAGAATCGATAGCGTTTTTGTAAATGGTGTTTATATAGGTGCTCCTTCAAGCTACACATTCGAAAATATAACTTCTAACAACACAATCTTTGCTAAGTTTGCTATACTTCAATACACAATTACAGCTACAGCAGGATTAAACGGAACGATAACACCATCAGGCTTAGTGCAAGTAAATCATGGTGCAAGTCAGAATTTTAGGATACGACCTAACACAGGTTACAGAGTTGACAGTATTTTTGTAAACGGAGTGTTTGCAGGGAATGACACATCCTATACTTTTACTAATGTAACGTCGAATCAAACGATACACAGTACATTTGCACCTCGGATATTAACGATTACAATACAAACCAACCCTGTTGGAAGAAGATTTATAGTCGATGGTGTTATATACGATTCGACAACGACATTTAATTGGACTGCAGCAGAAACACATACGATATCTACTGACAGTATTCAATATGGAGTAACAGGGACACGGTTTGTTTGGAACAGTTGGACGAACGGAAGTGGCCTAACGAGTATTGTCGCTCCGCTGGTGAATACTACATATACAGCGAACTTCACAACACAACATTATTTGACGATGCAGGCAAATCCTGGTGGGTCTGTTACACCGCCAAGCGGCTGGTTCAATCGAGGGACAACGGTTACGATAACAGCCAATCCTGACAGTTTATATGAATTTGATATATGGAGTGGCATAGGTTCCGGTTCATACAGTGGTAGAGATAATCCCCGTACGATTACGATTAATGGAGCTATAAATCAAACTGCTAATTTTATTCGACTGCCTGTTCAGATACGAATTGGGACAAATATCACAGGGCTTACTTTCAGATATAATGGAGTCGATTACACAACCACACAGACACGCACAGTTATGCCGGGTACTTCACACTCGATTAGCACTATATCGCCACAACCAGGTCCAACTAATACAAGATATGTTTGGCAAAACTGGAGCGACGGCGGTGCTATATCGCATACGATAATCCCGAACAGTGATTCTTCTTTTATTGCTAATTTTCTTACTCAATATTATCTCACTGTAACCTCAAATGGGAATGGCACTGTAATTCCAACTACCAGCTGGCAGGACAGCGGCAGAGTATTACAAATCAAAGCAATTCCAAACACTGGTTATGCTTTCAGGGGATGGGTCGGAAGTGGTTCAGGTTCTTATACAGGAATGCTCGATTCAACTTATATTCAAATACTCAATCCGATTACTCAGACTGCTACATTTACTTTAGATACGATGATTATTTCGGCTTCAGCTGGAGCTAACGGACGAATAATTCCTTCAGGTAACGTGAAAGTTCCTTACGGCTCAAGTCAAACGTTTACTATAACACCCGACTCGACTTACAAAATATCTGATGTTGTAGTAAATGGAGTATCTGTTGGGCCAAAAACTTCGCACACATTTACAAATGTTACTTCCAATCAAAGTATCGTAGCAAGCTTCACACGAACAGGTTACACGATAACCGCTACTGCAGGTGCCAACGGAACAATAACTCCATTTGGACCAATTCCAGTTTCATTTGGCGATACTCTTAGCTTTACTATTACGCCTAATACCGGTTATAGAATCGATAGCGTTT
>CAMTVZ010000051.1:0-27450 GCA_947085285.1 uncultured Ignavibacteriota bacterium | reverse complement strand
TCAGAAGCTATGCGAAAAGAGAAACAGATTAAGTCGCGTGGTGCTTTAAGATATCTTCAAGATGAAGGAATACTAGCTAACGGCTAGTGCGTGGCGCCTCTGGCGCCAAGGTCGGGGGTTCAAATCCCCCCGCCCCGACAAAAAAAGCAAATCAGTGATGAGTTTCCTTCAATAATCGAATCATCACAACAAACTTTTTAATGAACATGTAAATTAATAATAATTAAGTAATAGGTGGAACAATTGAAAATATTAGTCGTGGAGGATAACTTAGCACATTTGCGTATTTTGCAATATGTTTTGCAACGTAACCAGATCAATGCTAATTTATTCTATGCTCGCGATGGACAGGATGCTTTGAATTTTCTTTTCAAAGAAGATTCTTATTCTAACAATCCAGAAATTCCTACTCCAAATCTTATTCTACTCGATTTAAACTTACCAAAACGCGATGGTAGGGAAGTTCTAAAAATAATAAAAGAAGACAATAAATTAAAAGAAATCCCCGTGGTTATTGTAAGCACTTCAGATCGCGATGAAGATATTGCATATGCAAAATCGTATGGCGCTGCAGCTTACATCAGTAAATCTGTTGGGTTCGATAATTTCAATCAACAAATCTCACAAATTTCAAAGTATGCTAAATCGATTTGATTCGTCTACAGCAACAAATATATGACTGACTATATAGTAGCAATTGTAGGAAGGCCCAACGTCGGAAAATCTACATTATTCAACCGTTTAATCGGACAACGTAAAGCAATTGTTGATCCTACAGCTGGAGTTACTCGCGACCGTCATTATGCAACAGCCGAGTGGGCAGGGAAAGAGTTCACCCTCATCGACACAGGTGGCTACATTCCCAAAGCCGAAGGAATTATCGAAAAAGCAATGCTCGAACAAGCTAGAATAGCTATCGAGCAGGCCGATCTTGTACTATTTTTGTGCGACGTAATAGAAGGGGTAACACCGCTCGATTTTGAAATCGCAAACATACTTCGCAAATCAAAAAAAAAAATACAATTAGTGATAAATAAGGTGGACAATGAAATCCGTGAAACCGATTCAGCTCAATTTCATACTTTAGGCATCGGCGATCCGTTCACCATCTCGTCGCTCGGCGGCAGAAAAATAGGTGATTTACTAGATATTCTTACAGCTGATATCCCAAAACGTCCAAAATCGGATAAAGATACTACTTTAAAATTAGCTGTTGTAGGTAAACCGAATGTAGGCAAATCATCATTCGTAAATTCGTTGCTGGGTGAAAATAGAAACATTGTTACACCAATTCCAGGAACTACCCGCGACCCGATCGATTCGATACTTAAAATTTATGGTGAAGAAATATTGTTAATTGATACTGCCGGCCTCCGCCGCCCAAGTAAGATAAAAGAGAGTATCGAATTCTACAGTGCCTTGCGAACCATCAGGAGTATTGAACGATGTAACATTGCATTATTGCTAATCGATGCTGAACAAGGAATAGATAAACAAGATTTACATATCGTAGAAAACATTGCTGAACGAAAACGTGGTATACTTATATGTGTTAATAAGTGGGACTTAATTGAGAAAGACCAATACACAGCAATCGAATTTGAAAGGAAATTGAAAGCAATGCTTCGCCTTTACGATTATATACCAATCATTTTTATTTCCGCAAAAACTAAACAGCGAGTTTTTAAAACAATCGAAGTTGCAAAGCGAATTTTTGAGGAAATGCAGAAAAGAATTCCGACCAGCAAGCTGAATGATGTTTTACTTGATATTATTAAAACAAATCCCCCCTCAACCCCAACAGGCAAGGAAATTAAAATTAAGCATGTGATGCAAGTAAAAACGAAACCTCCTGTATTCTCTTTTTTTGCAAATCATCCTGAATTAATTCAACAAAATTATATTCGATTTTTAGAAAATCGAATTCGTGAACATTTTAAATTCGAAGGCGTTCCACTAACTTTAAATTTTAAGAAAAAATGAAGCGTAACACTATCATCGTTATTGGAGGCTTGGCTGCAGGTCCAACTGCGGCTGCCAAGTCAGCACGAACTAATCCCAAGGCTGAGGTAATACTCTTCGAGCAAAGCGAGACAGTCTCGTACGGAGTGTGCGAAATTCCTTATTTAATCGGCGGCGAAATTCAAGACGAGTCAAAACTCGTTCTTTTTTCACCCGAAAAACTTGCAACTAAAAAAAATTTCTCTGTAAAAATATTACATCGAGTCGAAAAAATAATCCCAAACAATCGCATTATTCTTGTTCGCGATTTAAATGCAAATACTTTAAAAGAATATCATTACGACAAATTAATAATAGCAACAGGGGCTTATCCCAAAAAAATTAATATCGATGGTGAAAATGCCCGCAATGTTTTTTATGTGAGATCCAGAGCCGAAACTTTAGCTTTAATGAATTTTATGAAAACCGAGAATCCTAAAAAAGCGATAATAGTAGGTGGGGGGTTCATCGGATTGGAAATGGCTGAAGCTTTCCGAAAAAGAAATTTGGATGTTACAATTCTTCATAACGATAATTTACCTCTAAAGAATTTTGAAATAGAAACAAGAGAAGAAGTTTTAAAAGAACTCACAAAACAAAAAATAGAATTCATACCAAATGTAAAAGTCGAAGCTTTTATAAAATCAAAATCTGAAAAAATTGAATACGTAATTACCAATCGAGGTACATTCGAGGCCGATTTAGTTGTAGTTGCTATTGGCATAATTCCGAACACGGCATTAGCAAAAGCGGCGGGAGTTCGTTTAGGAATTAATGGTGCTATTAAAGTGAACAATTATCAGGAAACGAGCATAGATCGGATTTATGCTGCTGGTGATTGTTGCGAGGTAAAAAATATTGTAACAGGCAAACCTGCTTATCTCCCATTTGCAACAGTTGCCAGTCGGTCGGCTCGCGTTGCAGGCGAAAATGCAGCAGGTGCACACTCGAAATTTGAGGGGGGAATTTACTCGGCAGCTTTAAAATTATTTTCACTTGAAATTGCAAAAGTTGGAATAAGTTCAATTGAAGCTACGGCGCTACGTTATAAGGTTGAAACCGACTTTATCACCTCGAACTCTAAAATTCCATTTATGCCCGGTAATAAAAAGTTGTCGATTAAGTTAATTGTCGATCAAACATCCCGGAAAATTTTAGGTGCGAATCTGTTTGGCGAAGATGGAGCAGCACTTAGGGCAAACACAATCGCTGTTGCCATACAACAGAAATTAACCGTTAATGAATTATCAAAATTAGATTTAATATATGCACCAACATTTTCCCCTTTGTGGGATCCGATTCTTGTTGTGGCAAATAGTATAAAGAAAAAACTATAACATAACGAAAGTGGTTACGAGATGACGAAAAAGAGATACAAAAATTTGGTTATTATCGACCATCCTTTAATCAGGCGCGACCTAACCCTCTTACGCGATAAAAGGACTCCGAGTTATCAATTTCGTGCAATTTTACGGCATATTGCAGGCTTGATGGCCTACGAGGTAACAAAGGATTTACAAACAAAAGAAATTATAGTTCAAACCCCTTTAGAAAAAACAAAAGGCCATTTAATTGTAGAAAGCGTAATTTTGGTACCAATTCTAAGAGCTGGTTTGGGTTTAGTAGGTGGTTTTGTGGAATATTTGCCCGATGCGCGAGTTGGGCATATCGGACTTTATCGCGATGAAGAGACATTAAAACCTGTAGATTATTATTTTAAATTTCCAAAAAAACTAAAAGATTCACTCATTTTAATACTCGACCCAATGTTAGCAACAGGTGGAAGTGGTGCGGCAGCGATAACCTTTTTAAAACAAAAAGGGGCAAAAAAAATCTGCTTTGTCAGTTTAGTCGCTTCACCCCAGGGGGTTAAAACAATTCATTCGATGCATCCCGACGTAAAAATTTTTGTAACAGCATTAGATCGTGGTTTGAATAATAAAGGATATATCCTTCCCGGATTAGGCGATGCCGGAGATAGAATTTTTGGGACAGGCGAATAATTTGTTTTTATTATCGAACGCCATTATATTCTATTAGAGAATATAAATGCGTGACGGTATATATAAAAAGAAATTAGATGATTTGCTGGCAATTTGTCATAAAAATCTTAGAACAGTTGACGACGAATTGATACGGCATGCTTTTGATTTTAGCTTAACAGCGCATAAAAAAGATTTACGCGCTTCGGGAGAACCCTATTTTAACCATCCATACGAGGTTGCACTTATCGTGGCAAAGGAAATTCCCCTCGACGATATCTCGGTAGCATCTGCTCTGTTGCACGATGTTGCCGAAGATACCGATTACGAAGTCAAAGATATAAGGCAGGAATTCGGAAACGTGATAGCCGATATCGTAGATGGTGCTACAAAAATAACCGATATATTTCAAAGCCACGAAGTAACCCAAGCCGAGAGTTTTCGAAAAATGCTACTCTCTATGGTAAACGACATACGCGTAATGCTAATAAAGTTTGCCGATCGTTTACATAATATGAGAACTCTCGAGTATTTGCCTCCCGAAAAACGAGGCCGCATTGCTAAAGAAACATTAGATATTTACGCCCCTTTTGCTAACCGTTTTGGTCTTGCAAAAATAAAATGGGAGTTAGAAGATCTTGCTTTTAAATATCTTCATCCTAAAGAATACGAAGAGATAACAAGGTCGTTGAGGGCAAAACGACGCGAGCGAGAATTATATATCAAAAAATTTATTTCACCATTAGAAAAAAAACTAAAGGAAGAAGGTTTCGTCTTTGAAATTGAAGGCAGACCAAAACACATTTACAGCATCAGCAATAAAATGAAAGCTCAAGAAAAAACTATCGACGAATTATACGACCTTTTTGCAGTCCGTATTATAATCGATACTCCCAACAACAACGATTGCTTTGCAGTATATGGAATCATTTCTGAAATTTACTTCCCAATACCTGAACGCTTTAAAAATTATATATCTCTACCGAAAAAAAACGGCTATCAATCAATTCACACAACTGTAATCGGTCCCGAAGGGAAAATGGTTGAAGTGCAGATACGAACACGGGCTATGCACGAAATCGCCGAACGAGGCGTTGCCGCACACTGGAAGTATAAAGAAAATCAATCGCAATTTGATACCGAAATGGAAAATTGGGTTAATTGGGTGCGTGAAGTATTCGAGCAAACCACCGAGGAGGCTTCGCCTAAACAATTCATCGAAAGTTTTAAACTCAATCTTTATCAAGATGAAATCTATGTCTTTACACCTAAAGGAGATTTAAAAATTCTCCCCAAAGGTGCAACACCTGTCGATTTTGCTTTCGATGTCCACTCGAGCGTCGGCTATCATTGCATCGGAGCTAAAGTAAATGGAAAAATTGTTCCACTCGATTTCAAACTCCAAAGTGGCGATCAAATAGAAATCATCACTTCAAAAAATCAAAAACCAAACAGAGATTGGGAACAATTTGTTGTTACAAATAAAGCTAAATCGCATATACGTAAGTGGATAAAAGAAGAACAACGAAAACTGATGCACGAAGGGAAAGAAATTTGGGAAAAGCGAATTAAAAAACATAAACTCCATTTAAACGACGACGAACTACAAAAATACTTGCAAGAAAATAGTATTTCACGAACTCTTAACGATTTTTATATCGGAATTGCAAATTTAGATATTAATCCTGAAACAGTTGCACATGAAATCATGGAACGACTGAAACACCCCGCCCCTATAGTAACCAAAGAACCGATTGTTGAAAAAGTTTTTGATAAATTTTTAGACACTGCAAGGGGTTTAGCAACAGGAATAAAATTATTCGGAAGCAAAGATAATTATCTGCATAATTTTGCTAAATGTTGTAACCCAATACCAGGCGATGCAATCGTAGGTTATGTAACTATTGGCGAAGGAATAAAAATTCACAAGAAAGATTGCATAAACCTAAAAGCAGTTGCAAAAACCGAGCAAAAGCGGATTGTTGAAGTTGCTTGGCCCAAAACCGACGATATAGATTTTGCCTCGGCGATTTCTATCGAAGGCGAAGACCGTCCAGGCTTACTAAACGATATTACTCACACTATTTCTACATATCAAAACACAAATATTCGTTCAGTAAATTTACAAGCCATCGACGGAATGTTTGATGGAACAATCATCGTTAACGTAAAAAATTTAGAACAACTCAGCCGTCTCATCGAAAAACTGCGGAAGGTAAAGGGAGTTACGAAAGCTGTAAGGTTGAGTTCGCAAAACTAATATGGAAATTTTATGGGTAGATTATTAGGAATAGATTTTGGAACTAAGAGAATCGGTTTAGCTGTTAGCGACCCACTCGGCATCATCGCACGACCACTTGAAACAATCGTAAATGATTCTACTGCAATCGACAAAATTATTAAACACATCAAAGATTTTAATATTGAAGCAATTGTTGTTGGTTTACCTTTTAATTTAAAAGGGGAGCGTGGACAAAAAGCAGACGAGGTTGATACTTTTATAGTGCAGATAAAAAATTCTACTCACTTACCAGTGTTTGAGGTCGATGAACGTTTCACATCTTCATCTGCAAAAGCTACCCAATTACAAATGGGTGTTAAAAAAAAACAAAGGCAGGACAAATCGAAAATCGATTTGATGGCAGCTGCCTTAATTCTTCAAGCTTATTTAGATTCTGCTACAATTAAATGATTGACGTTTTTGGAAAAATAAATTTTATACTCCAAAATTTTTTCAATTGGATAAAGAACAATAAATTTAAATCTGTAATTTATGTTCTATTTTTCATTTTGATTTTTGGATATCTTTCGTTACCGGGACACAGTATAAAGGAATTAAAAAAAAACAATCCAACAACTACTGCATTAATGCAACAACGAATAGATGAAAAAAATGGGGATCTCAAAATAATTCAAAAATGGGTTCCGTTATCACGCATCTCGCAACATATGATAAATGCAATTATTGTAGCCGAGGATGGAACTTTTTACGAACACGGTGGCGTCGATTGGTATGAGGTTCAAGAGTCGTTTGAACGGAATCTGGAAGAAGGCCGCGCAGTTCGTGGTGCAAGTACAATTACACAACAGTTAGTAAAAAATTTGTATCTTTCGACATCAAAAAACCCATTACGTAAATTGAAAGAGTTAATTATTACACTTAGGATGGAAAGAATATTGAAAAAAAATCGTATTCTGGAAATTTACTTGAATTCGATTGAATGGGGGGATGGGATTTTTGGAGTTGAGGCAGCAGCGCAAAAGTATTTTCGAAAATCTGCTGCTTCGTTGGATAGAAATGAAGCTGCCCGCCTTGCTGCCGTTGTACCAAGTCCAAGAAAACATAAACCTACCGAGAATACTCGTTGGCTAAATTTCAGAACAAATATTATTTTGAACAGGATGGAAGCACGGGGGTGGTAGGGTATGATTGGAGTGATGAGTAGGCTGAAGGTGGATGAATAATGAATAGAAACTTCTGAAAAATCAAATCTGCAAGTAGTCCCGATAGCTATCAGGACAGAAAAACACGGATTGTTATCAGTGTTAATCCCTGCCTGCGGCAGGCAGGCGTTTCATCAGTGTTCATCTCCCAACGGGATGCTTCGCACGTGTTCTATTTTTCAGAAGTCTCGAATAATGAATATCGAATAACGAATATCGAATAACGAATAACGAATAATGAATAACGAATAACGAATAATGAATCCGCTGAAGGCGGATGGATGATGTTTACACAAAAACTGAATGAATGATGAATCTGAATGATGTAAAAATATTGATAGAAGAAGGAGAAGGATTTGAACTTGAATTCAAACGCCGTATTTCATCTCCTGAAAAGATTGCACGGACAATCATTTCTTTTGCCAATACTAAAGGGGGATATATTCTTTTTGGTGTTGATGATGATGGAAAAATTGTGGGAGTCGAAAGTGAGAAATCGGAAATCGAGTTGATTTATTCGGCTTCGACTGATTTTATCGATCCGCCAATTGAGCCATTCATCGAAGTTGTACCATTCAACCAACGGGATGTGATAGTTTGCTATATCAGTGAAAGCAAAACTAAACCACATTATTATCTTGGAGATAACAATCGAGATGAGGGGGAATCGACACGTGTGTATATTCGCATCAACGACAAAACTATGATGGCGAGCAAAGAGGTAGTAAAAATTCTGAAAAGCGAAAATCCTGAAACCCCAGCTATGAAATTTTCGGTTGGTGAGAACGAAAAGCGACTTTTTCGATATTTAGAAGAAAACGAAAGAATTACAGTACGTGAATTTGGAAGGCTGGTAAACATAAGCGACCGACGGGCTTCGCGAATTTTGGTAAGGTTAGTTCATTACGGCGTCTTACGTATTCATACACACGAAAAAACTGAATACTTTACATTATCTTATAATGTTGAATAATAAATCTTTTTACTCTTGTTTTAATATTTTCACAAACTCGAACACTGCTATAGCGTAAGCAACAGCCGCATTTAACGATTGTTTCAAACCAAACATCGGTATATCTATTGCAAAATCTGCCCCTTCAATTATTTCTTTCGATACACCGGTAATCTCATTCCCCACTACGAGGCATAGTGGAAAATCTTCTTTCGTTATTGTGAAGTATGGCTTACTTTCGGTAGTGTGTTCTAACAAACATATTTTAATTGATTCCGATTTTAGTTTTGCGATTGCATCTAAAGGATTTTTGTAATATTCAAAGGGAACTGTTTCGATTGATCCTAATGCAGTTTTTGCAATTTCTTTGCGGGGGGGATGAGGAGTATATCCTGTCAGAATCAATTTCGAAATTCTGGCCCCGTCGGATGTTCTAAATATTGAGCCGACATTATACAAACTTCGGATGTTATCTAACAAAACATAAATAGGGAATCGTGGCTCGTTAATCAATTGCTCTTTTGTATAACGGAATTTTGAAATTTCTGAATGTGTGAGTTTTCGCATATTTTGATTTCAATATAAATAATTCCCACTAACAAATTCAAATTATCAATCGACCAAGTTTTAAGTTTAACCAAATTCTTGTTATATTATGCCCAACCTAAAATATTGTCATTGAAAGTAATTTTGTAAATGAGTAAACGTAATAGCAGTTTTATTGTTTTGAATTTAATTCTGCTCATAATATCCACCAAATTAGTTTATAGTTGGGGTGCGACAGGTCATAAAATTATTAACTGTAAAGCAGTTATGCACCTTCCGTCGGAAATGAAATCGTTTATATTTGAAATTCATTCAAATTCGCTTGTCGATTCCATAATTGTCGCCGATAACTATGCTTAAGAATAATTCAAAGATTGTAGTTGCGATGAGTGGCGGTGTCGATTCGTCGGTTGCAGCGGCTTTGTTAGTAGAACAAGGTTACGATGTTATAGGCATTACAATCAAAACTTATAACTACGAGGATGTTGGCGGAAACATCGGAAACGAATCGAGCTGCTGTTCGCTCGACGGAATAAATGATGCGAGAATGGTTGCGGCAAAATTAGGCTTCCCTCATTATGTTTTAGATTTTTCGGAACAATTTAAAAAAGCAGTAATCGACAATTTTATAAGGGAATATGTGGCAGGTCGAACACCAAATCCGTGTGTAGTATGTAACCGAAAAATCAAATGGGAAGAGTTAATACAGAAATCACTCTCGTTGGGTGCCGACTATATTGCAACAGGGCATTTTGCAAAAATACGTTACGACGAAAAATCAAACCGCTTTATTCTTTCTAAAGGAAACGATCCTGAAAAAGATCAGTCGTATGCTTTGTGGAATTTAACTCAAGAATCGTTAAGCCGGACTTTATTTCCGTTAGCCGAACTGACAAAACCTGAAGTGCGTGAAGTTGCGAAAAAGTTCGGTCTAAAAACAGCAAATAAAGGAGAGAGCTTCGAGATTTGTTTTATACCCGATGATAATTATGAAAGGTTTTTAAAAGAACAAAAGCCGGAACTTGAAAAACAGGTTGACGGCGGCGATATTGTGTTCGACGGAAAAGTTGTAGCTAAGCACCGAGGTTTTCCGTTTTACACAATCGGTCAACGAAAAGGTTTAGGCGTTGCATTCGGCGAACCGGTTTATGTTACAAAAATAAATCCCGATACAAACACAATTATAATTGGGCGTGAATCTGATTTGATGCATCGTGAACTAATAGCAAAGTCTGTAAATTTAATTTCAGTAGAAAATTTAAAAAACGGATTATCGGTTACTGCAAAAGTTCGTTATAAAGATTCTGGCTCGCCTGCCTTTGCTAAACAAATCGATTCTGAAATCATACAAGTAATTTTTGAAGAACCAAAACGAGCAATCACCCCTGGTCAATCGGTTGTATTGTATAACGGAGATGATGTTGTAGGTGGTGGGGTGATTGAGCGGGTTGGAGCTTAAGAATTTATTATTTTGGATTGCCGAATGCGGGAAAACAAATTCGGGTTTTAGAATGCAAAAAAACAATGCTAAAGAGAATGAAGTTCATGAATAATAAAATAAGGGAATGAGATTCTATAAAATGTATTAGATCCGAAATCCGAAATAATAAAATTCTAAAGGAGACAAATTATGGCAAAAGATAAGATTCAACAGATGAAAGATTTAAAGGAACAAGCTAAACTTGGGGGTGGGCGTCAACGTATCGACGACCAACACAAGAAAGGCAAACTCACCGCACGCGAACGGATTGATTTGCTGTTGGATAAAAACAGCTTTGTTGAAACCGATATGTTAGTTGAACATCGCTCGCACGATTTTGGTATGGAGAAACAAAAATTTTTAGGCGATGGGGTAGTAACCGGAAGCGGCACTATTGATGGACGTTTAGTATTTGTGTTTAGTCAAGATTTTACAGTCTTTGGTGGTTCGCTCTCAGAGGCACACGCTGAAAAAATATGTAAAATTATGGATAGGGCAATGAAAGTTGGTGCACCAGTGATTGGGTTAAACGATTCAGGTGGTGCCCGAATTCAGGAGGGGGTTGTTAGTTTAGGAGGTTATGCCGATATTTTTCTGCGAAATACATTGGCTTCTGGTGTAATTCCACAAATTTCGGCAATAATGGGCCCTTGTGCTGGTGGGGCTGTGTATTCACCGGCGATTACAGATTTTATTTTGATGGTAAAACAAACAAGTTATATGTTTGTTACCGGACCAAATGTAGTGAAAACTGTAACTCACGAAGATGTTACCTCTGAAGAACTTGGCGGAGCCCTTACTCACGCCACAAAAAGTGGGGTCGCTCACTTTGCCTGCGAAAACGAAGTCGATTGTTTAAATAAAATTCGAAAATTGTTAAGTTTCATCCCCTCAAATAACTTAGAAGACCCACCGTTCAAACCAACAAAAGACGAATCATTTAGGCGCGAAGAAAAATTAAACACAATAGTTCCCGATAATCCAAATAAACCGTACGACATCAAAGATATAATTCATTTAGTAGTTGATGATGGCGATTTTTTTGAAGTTCACGAGTTGTATGCACAAAATATAGTTGTTGGCTTTGCCCGTATCGGAGGATATGCAGTTGGAATAGTAGCAAATCAACCAGCTGTATTAGCTGGAGTTCTAGATAACGATTCTTCCATAAAAGGTGCCAGGTTTGTACGTTTTTGCGATGCCTTCAATATTCCACTTGTCGTTTTCGAAGATGTCCCCGGTTTTTTACCGGGTACCGATCAAGAGTGGCGCGGAATAATTAAAAACGGTGCCAAGCTTCTTTATGCCTTCTGCGAAGCTACTGTTCCGAAAATAACTGTTATTACCCGCAAAGCTTATGGTGGCGCCTACGATGTTATGAATTCAAAACACATTCGAGGCGATTTTAATTTTGGTTGGCCCTCTGCTGAAATTGCTGTGATGGGCCCAAAAGGAGCAGTCGAAATTATATTTAAAAAAGAAATTGAAAATGCTGAAGATAAAGAGGCTGCCATTCAAAAGAAGGAAGAAGATTTTAAGAAAAAATTTGCTAATCCATATATTGCAGCAGCACGAGGTTATTTAGACGATGTTATAGAACCGAGCGAAACTCGACTCCATTTGTTCCGTGCTTTAAAAATCCTTGAAAATAAAGTCGATTCTAACCCAAAAAAGAAACATGGTAATATACCACTATGATAACTCATAAGTAATTCTATATGTTTTGAAAATAATTTGAAAATATACTTGATTTTCTTTCCATAATCCTATATATTTAAAAAAAATTTTAACGCACAGGAAAATATATTGATAAAATATGTAAATATCTTTTTTCTTACTTTCCTATTAATAGGATGTACAGGAAAAGAAACAACAAAGCCGAATAATAATCCTTCGCTTCAAATCGATTCGTCTAATAATTTTCTTCCATTGAGTCATTCGGCTACTGATGGCGACACTTTATATTCAGAGACTACAGATGATACAACTTCAGAGAATGGTATTGATCCAATAGTTGCTCAATCCTTAGAAAGTGCACGCCGACATTACCTATCGGCACTACGGGCTGAAAATGAGGGCGATTCAATTCGATGTGCAATCGAGTTTGAGTATGCTATCAATATTCTGAACGAATTAAGTTACTACCCAAGTATAGAAAAAAATCAAGATTTTAATGATTTAAGCAATAGTATAATTGAAGATTATGAATTATACATTGCAAACATCGATTCGTTAGGCGACAAAACATCAATTTTTGCATTACGCGAAAAATTGAATCAGCTACTTGAAGGGGCTGACCTACCCGAACAATATACAACCCGCGAAGTAATACCCGGACTTACTGTGCCGTTAGTAATTAATGGCTTTGTTCAGATCTATATCGATTATTTTACTGGGCGGGGTAAACACCATATGGAACGTTGGGTGAAACGCTCCGGTAAATATTTTCCGATGATGAAAAGAATTTTTAGAGAAGAAAATGTTCCAGAAGAATTAATTTATCTTTCGATGATTGAGAGTGGATTAAATCCGGTTGCACGTTCGTGGGCAAAGGCTGTAGGTATATGGCAATTTATTAAAGGGACAGGTAAGCTTTATGGTCTTGAAGGGAATTGGTGGTACGACGACAGACGCAATGTTGAAAAAGCAACACGCGCTGCAGCTCAACATCTACGCGATTTGTATAACGATTTTGGCGATTGGCATCTGGCTATCGCTGCATATAATTCAGGCGCTGGACGTGTACGCTCAGCTATGCGACGTTCAGGCACCGATGTTTTTTGGTTTTTACGAAAGTTTTTACCCCTCGAAACTCGCAATTATGTCCCTCAATACATTGCAGCAGCCGTTATTGCGATGAATCCGGAAAAATTTGGAATTTTTGTAGAACGAGAACCGGAATTAATTTATGATGTTGTAACAATCGACCAATGTGTTGATTTACGCGTACTCGCCGAGTGTGCCTCGACCGATGTTGAAGTACTTCAAGAACTCAATCCTGAGCTCCTTCAATTATGTACGCCTCCCGGATACAAAGGATTTGAGCTAAAAATCCCAAAAGGATCTCTCGATACCTTCAACGAAAAATTTGCTCAACTCCCCGAAGAGAAGAAAAGAGATTGGGCAGTACATCAGGTTAAAAAAGGTGAAACACTTAGCAAAATTGCAAAAAAATACGGAATCTCATCGTATGTTTTAGCCGAGGCAAATAATATATCGGTAAAGAAAAAACTTTCATCGGGTCAATCGCTATTAATTCCTGTCTCATCGAAATTGAGTTTACTCGCTTCGCAAGATGATACCCCTGCGAAAAAACAAAAATCGGTAAAACGAAAAGTTGATGCACGCGGAAAAACAAAAATTACTTACAAAGTTAAATCAGGCGATACCCTTAGCGAGCTTGCCGAACGTTTCGATGTTCGCATCAGCGACCTGCGTAATTGGAACGATATTCCTTATGGCCGTCAGCTAAAAGCCGATGCAACTATCGAAATATTTGTAGATTCCGATAAAACCGAAAAATTTGCAGCTGCTGATTCCCAAAAGAAAATTACAAAGAGGAATAAAAATCTGAAGAAAGCATACTGGACCAACCATGTTGTTCGAAGAGGTGAATCATTATTTACAATTGCAAAAAAATACGGTGTAACTTCACAGGATATTAAAAATTGGAACGGTATTAGAAGTAATAAAATTATACCTGGACAAGAATTAGAAATTTATCTGGTAAGCGAAAATCCTGTAATTGCTGAATCGAAAAGTAAAACCAGCGGACAGACAACAAAGGGGAAGCGTGTATTAGAACATCAAGTTAAAAGTGGAGATAGTTTATATCAAATAGCAGCCCTCTACAATGTAAGTGTTAATCAAATAAAAACTTGGAATAATATTCGAGGCAATAAAATTATCGTAGGGCAAGTAATCATCATCTACATTGACGCAGAAACATAATTCCACACTCTTTCTTTCAAAAATATTTTGTTTACTCAAAACATTTTTCGTATATTTAAAACACAAAAATATAAAGTTATTGGATTAATATCGAAATGCGTAAATACCTACTTATATCTGTTATAATGGCGATAGTATTGTCGTCAAACTCATTAACTCAAACACTTAGCAAGCCAACCGACAAAGACCAGAGGCAAGTAGTAAATGTTGGAAATTTGCAATTAACTGTTACCAATTACGGTACTTTAGGCACTCGAAATGCCTATTGGCCCCAACAATTTGCCGCTGAATATCCACGCGGTTCGCGTATCGAGCATCTTTATCAGGGGGGCGTTTGGTTTGGTGCAATATCACGAAAACGAGGTAGGGCTGGTGTATCTACTGGTACAACTGATCGAAGCGGAAGTGGAACGACAGGCATACACTACGAATTTTCGTCTGAACCAGGAAGCCAAATTATTAAGCGTTCTATCGATCCCTTTTCAGGTTATCCAACAGAAGGTGCAGTAAGCGAATTAGATTTTGTATGTGAATATACAGATAAATACACCAAAGACCCGGTTACAGACGATACTATAATGTATCATATGCCTTTAGGTATATCGGTTCATCAAGAAAGTTATGCCTGGAATTTACCGACCGCCGATTTTTTTGTAATATTAAGTTATACATTTAAAAATACAGGTTATCGCGACCCAGCAACCGGTGTTACTGTCCGCGACACACTCGATTCGGTTTACGTTGGTTTGTGGAACAATTTCGTAGTACGTAATACAAACTTTGTTCGTCCAGGTACAAGCGGTTACTTTAATGTCGCATCTGGTTACGATTCAGTTCGTAGAATGGCTTATGCTTTCGATTTCGATGGTAATAACCAAGGTCCTCCAGCAAACAGTTATATTGCAATGGCACTTCTTGGCAGCACACCTTTTCCAAAAGGAGTCGACTCGTCACGCGATCTATCAGCTAAAACATATTTTAATGCTTGGACTTTTCGTACGAGTTCTCCTACCGAAACACAATATGATTCTCCCGTTCTTGATGATGTGGATAGCGAGCAATGGAGAAATCGATATGCGCGAATGACAACAACTTTGTACCCCAAAAGATACATTGATCAACTGCGCACCTCATCAAGAAATGCAACCTTACTTCTTTCAAACGGACCATATACTACTTTATATCCGGGTGATAGTTTAACTGTGGTTTATGCAATTGTTGCAGCCAAAAAATATGGACAAGACCATGCTCGTTTTGATACACCTGAACAGCGTTCAATTCTATTCTCAAATTTAGCTTGGGCTCAAAAAACTTACGACGGTGAAGATGCAAACGGTAATAATAAATTAGATGAAGGTGAAGATTTTAATGGTAACGGTATTTTAGATAGATACAGTTTACCTCAACCTCCACGAAGACCCAAAGTGAGAGTCGAAGTTGGCGACAGGAACATCACATTATATTGGAACAAACACACATCTGAAGAATCGATAGACCCGATAACTCAAGAAAAAGATTTCGAAGGTTACCGTATCTATCGCAGTAACGCTGGCGCCGATATTGCAGCACCCGAAGATTTATTATTTAACATGTCGCTTGTAGGCGAGTACGATTTACCAAACAACAATATTGGATTCGATGTTGGGTTCAACAAAATATTATTATCTGAACCAAAACGTTTTCCAGGCGATACTGTAGATTATTGGTATAGGTTTCCGCCTCCCGAATTGGAATTAACACACCTAAACGGTTGGCAGTATGTTTACGGTATTACAGCATTCGATAGAGGCGATTCGGTGAACAAGCTTCCAAGTTTAGAAAGTTCTAAAATTATTAAACGTGTTATAGCTGGAACCAATGCAACGTCCAACCCTGATACAGAAGTCGGAGTATATCCAAATCCTTACTACGTAAAAGCATACTGGGAAGGTGCTGCAGGAGGCGAACGAAACAGGAAACTAATTTTTTACAATTTACCAGCACGTTGCGAAATTCGGATTTATACATTAGCAGGCGACATAGTTAAAACAATAGAACACGATGCCGCAACTTATGATGGTTCGGATATTGATTGGTTCAGAAGATTTCAAACTATAAAAGAAAATGTACAATTTTCTGGTGGCGAACACGCCTGGGATTTAATTACAAAGCACGACCAGATTATAGCCACTGGTTTGTACCTGTTTAGCGTAAAAGATCATGATACAGGCAAAATTAAAATAGGAAAATTTTTAGTTATTAAATAACAATTTAAGAGATGAGAGAATGAAGACATTGATAAAAGTTTTAAGTTTAATATTAGTTCTAGGATTCATTGTTGAGGCACAACGACAGTATCCTTTTAGAACAATTCAAGAAATACAATATTGTTCGATTGATTCACTGGCGATTGCAGAAGTTTTACAAAATTCACAACCTGCTCGTTATACATTGCAAGGTTCAAAAATGATCGGAGATACCGTGAAGATTGTGGGAGTATGTGTAGTACCTACACGGGTAATTAATTTTACTGCTGGTGGTTATACCATGATTCTTGCCGATACAGGATCACAAAATGAATTTAATCACATTTTTGTCCGTGCAAGTATTGCTGCCGGAGATACTCAAGCTTACTTTAACATGTATAATGTTGAAGAAGGTGATATCGTCGAGGTAATGGGTTACATTTCAGAATTTCCAACAGGTAGTATGAATACCTACACTCAAATCGTTCCGCTAAGAGACCCCAATTTTGCATTAATTGAGAAAACAAAATTACCACAGAAACGAGAGGTTTTTGTGAATTATTTTTATCAAGGAATACAACCTGGTAAGATTCTATACACAACTGGAGAAAAATATGAAAGTGAGTATGTGTATCTAACTAACCTTACGGTGGTTGATCGTATTACGAGTACTACTAGCAATGTAACGATGAATTTAATTGATGATTACGGTAACATGATCTCTGTTGCTGATCATTCAAGATGGTTTACAATGAGAGGACACAGAGACCCAAGTTCAACATTTCAACCTGGAGAACTATTCTCACGGATAGACACAATTAGAGGTTATATCACTTCAGTTTCAGGACAAAACAATTCAAAAGGATATCTCATCACCCCAATTTATACAGGAGATATTGTATATGGGATCCCAAAACCAGCGATTTCACGTGTCCGCAGATATCCTGTTATTGTTACTCCCGATAGCGCCTGTAAGATTGAAGCAGTGATTAGACCTACAACAGGTGGAAAACCAATTGCTAATCGTGAATTATATTATAGCATAGATAATGGACCATTTAATGTCGTAGAAATGGAAGCCATTGCCGGCGATACATTGTATAGAGGATTGATTCCGATACAACCAATCGGTACTTTCATCAAGTATTTTTTAAAAGCAACAGATACAGATAATAATTTTACAATATCAGCGAGCGGTGCAGGAGGTGGTTTAGGTAGCGATACATCGAGAGGTTTTTATTTCTATAAAGTAACTGACGGAAATTTAACTATCCAAGATATTCAATACACACCTTACACTAATGGTCGTAGCCCTTATGTGGGTGCTGTAACTACGATCAGAGGTATTGTAACAGCCGATACAAGCGATCTAGTATTATCTGCCAGAAGCGGCAGTGGCGGTACTACAGTGTGGTATATCCAATCTGGAAATAGTCCAGGTAGTGGCATTTGGGTTACAGGAATTTTAGATACTTTGAAGAAATTAAAAAGAGGTGATAGTATAGCAGTTACAGGAACAATTCAGGAAAATTTTGATGTAACCAGAATAGGAAACGTCTCTTCAGTCGAATGGTTATCTACCGGCAATCCTTCACCTGAACCTGTAAAATTAAGAACAGAAATTTTTGGGGCAAACGCAGGAAATGGTAATTTAAATGCAGAACCTTGGGAGGGGATGCTTGTCGAGTTTGATACAGTTATAGTTACCGATACTCAACCTGTATTTGCAAATCCATGGGAATATAGTGTGAGTGATGGTTCAGCTTCAATGAATATACTAAGAGAAGGTTTGAACACTTTTTCCCAAATTCAAAATGATACAATCTTTCCCGGAACAACAATTATTAAAGTCGGTGATAAATTTTCTAAGCTTCGTGGTATAGTTTATTATAGTTTCAATCGTTATAAAATTGTTCCACGTACTAATGCAGATTTCGGGACCTTTTTACCGCTTAGTGTAAACGACAGAATTGATGGACCAATACCTTCACAATACAAACTCTTTAACAACTATCCAAATCCATTCAATCCAAAAACTGTGATTGAATACTCACTTCCAAAGGAAGATTTTGTAACTCTTAAAGTTTACAATATCATCGGTCAGGAAGTTGCAACATTGAAAAACGAAGTCCAAAAAGCCGGCAGCTATCGTGTAAATTTCGACGGTTCTAAATTAGCTTCCGGAGTTTATTTCTATCGTTTACAAACAAGCAGCTTTACACAAATAAAGAAAATGGTACTTGTAAAATAACAATCCATTTTTAAACCGGAGTAATTATTAATGAATAATATTATAAAAGTCGGAATATTTCTTCTACTGTTTGGATCTCTGTTTTTAAGTTGTACTAAAGAGGGTCCTAACAATCCGAAAGCAAACTTGCTACCTAAAACATATTTGTGGATCCAAACAGATACATCGCATCAACTGTCGCCTACTATAAGTCGCCAAATAATTCGTTGGTGGGGCGAAGATCCGGATGGCTTTGTGCGTGGATTTTTATTTGCCTATTTTAACACCGATAGTGTTACCGCCGGGCAAATTCCTGATACACTTGGCTACAGTTGGGTTGTTAAGAACGATTCGTTAATTGCTTTCCCACTTTACACTGCACGCGAAAGATTTACAGTGATTGTTCGTGCTGTCGATAATTCGTTTCGTGATGCTATTGAAGTCGGTGCTAATATCAGGTTAAAACCCTTCCCTTATTGGGATAAAAATTTTAACGGTCTTTATGATCCGGAAGATATATATTTACCAGGCATCGAAGGTGCTTCAGATCCAGCCGGTGCGAAACAGATTTTCCCAATTAAAAATACTCCTCCTACAGTTCAGTTTGCTACCGACCCACTCGACCCATTAAAAACTATCCAACAACCCGAAACTACATTTACAGTTGCCACATTTAGTTGGATCGGTAGAGATTTAGACGGTGATCGGACACTAAAAAGTTATAGGATAAATTTAAATAATCCGAACGATAGCACTATGTGGTTTGAATTTCCAGCCATTCATACGATGGTTACACTCGAGGCACCCCGTTCACGAACCGATGGTGCAACAGGTGTAGTAAATGCCGATGTATATATTGGAATTTTTCCGACTATGTTCAAAATCGGAGAAGTACCAGGTTTGCGTTTGGACGACACTAATAAAATTTATTTGCAGGCAAAAGACTTAGCTGGCGAATACAGTCCTACCGTGTCGCTCCCCGATGGTGGGCGTAGATGGTTCGTAAAAAAACCAAAAAGTAATTTACTGACTATATCAAACTACGGTGCAGGCGATTATGCTGCTGTTGTTGGTTTTTATAGAAGAGCTTTTGCCGCTATCGACACTTTAGAAGGTGTTAATCCTCCTCGTAATTTTGGAAACTTCGACCTTATTGATATCCGTCGTGGGGCAACTGACCGCGTAGTTGGTGAATTAGTTCCACCGATTCTAAATCCAGCCTTTGTGCGTACATTAAAACTTTATGAGTATGTTTTTTGGTTCACCGATTATATACCTGATACCTGGACACATATGCACGCCGTTGCCCAATTCCCCCTCTATTTGTATAATGGATCGGGCGGTAAAGTTTTATACTCTACCCGCTTCGGTTACTTCTTAGGCGATCCTCGTGGTGCCCTCGTCGATTTTGCACCAGTCGATTTAGTAGGGAGTGTTTTAATCGACACACGCATACCCAACGACTGGCCCGTATATCCCGACTCAACATATCCGGACGGATATTATCCAACATTACGTTTCAACCCTGCTGCTACCAGTGGAGCTGCTCACTCCTTATTCGTTCGGGATATTTACAAGCGTGCCGATGCAAAATATATATTAAGTATTCCACCTGTTCCGGGACGAGTTCCACCAACAGCGTATTGGACCGGTAAAGTAAATATCGGAGTTATTGATGAAGCAAAAACATTTGTTTTCCTTAGCCAGCCATTGCACTTGATGAACGGTGGCGAAAAGGTTTGGCCCACACGACCGGGTGTTGCAGGTAAAGGTGTTCCAGCATTTTTAAAGAAAGTATTTATAGATGAGTTTGGCGGTTAATTTTTATAAATCGTATTGGAGTTTTAAAAAATGAAAAATATGTTAATCTTAATTTTATTTTTGGTTACACAATTAGCTTTTACACAACCTAAAGGTAGCATCAGCGGCACAGTAACCGATAAAGCAACAGGCGAATCGTTGCCAAGCGTCAACATAATAGTAAAAGGTACTTACTATGGTGCCTCATCTGATTTCGATGGTAAGTTTACTATTCCGAATATTACACCAGGGGCATACACAATCGAAATAACACTACTTGGCTACAAAACTGTGCAATATACAGGTGTTAAGGTAGTTGCTGGAGAAGTTACAAAATTAAATGTAAAATTAGAAGAAACCGTTTTATCGGTAGGGCAGGAGGTTGTTATTATTGGTGAAAGACCTCTTTTCAATATCGAAGAAACATCAAGCCGGCGCTCGATAACAAGTGAAGATATACAACTTGCAGTTGTAAAAGATGTTCGCGACATCGTTTCGCTTCAGACCGGTGTTGTTCAATCCGACAACGAAATTCATATACGCGGAAGTAGAGGTTACGAAAATGCATATTTGATTGATGGTGTTTCGGTTCAAGACCCATTAGCTGGTCGCGGTTTCGGTTTACAGGTAGCACCTCAGGCAATTGCCGAGGTTGAAGTTATTACAGGTGGCTATAATGCAGAGTATGGACAAGCAACATCGGGCGTAGTGAATATTACTACTAAAGAAGGTGCAAAATTTTTCTCAGGATCGATTGGATATAAACGCGATCATTTTGGATTTAACAAAACTTCACGCTCAAATTTTAATACCGATATATATGATTTTAATTTGAGTGGACCTGAACCTCTTACAACTTACATATTGCCTGAATTGGGATTGAGCATACCAGGCAATTTAAGTTTTTTTGGAAATTTTTATGCAAACCTAACTGACGGATATACACGATGGGTCGAAAACATTGTTGGTGGTAAACCACAAGGTTATAAACTTTATGCACCGAAGGGACTAAATTCTTCTATATTTTATGGTACTCGCTTCTCACCCAAAAGAAGCAATAGTTATTCCGGTCTTGCCAAACTCACTTACCGACCCCTTGCAACTATGAAGCTTTCGTATACTTTCAATCAGTCGGTTCAAATTGACCAAAACTCACAAACAGTCCAAGCAACATTGGATAGGGTCGAGCCAAATCCTGGCTATCAGTTCGTCTTCCAAAATATTCCCGATAGTGCTAATACATTTACATCTATCAATCAGCAGAATAGTTTGAGTTGGACGCATACAATTAATCCAAAAACATTTTATGAAGTTCGTTTAAGTTTCTACTCAGCCCATGTTCGAGGAGATGCCAACGGAAAAACCTGGGAGCAATATCTTCAACCGAAAGATATTGTTACTTATCCAGTTGAGTACTATTTTCCTAATCCCAACAGTCGCGATACAATTTATGTAATTCCGGGAGATGGCTTTTATGATGTAGGAAGCCCATCAACTTGGCGCGACCATCATTTGAATGAATATACATTTAAGTTCGATATAACTAGTAACCCAACTGAGAATCATAAACTCAAAGCCGGAATAGAAACCAGATTTCAAGAGATGCAAATGGTTGATATTTTTCAACCCTGGATAAAGCCATTAGGTTTTGATAATGATATATTTAAAGTATTCCCAGCTTTCGGCGCAATTTATGCTCAGGATGGTGTTACGATGAGCGGAATGATTTTAAACTTTGGGTTGCGTTTCGATTATTGGTTCCCCGGAAAATATGTTGATGATGCGATTGAAAAAGGGACTGCTATTTTGGTTCCTCAAGCGATTCAGGAAAAGTTCAAAAAGGATAGTTACAAAGCATTCGGGCGTTACTGGAAAGCGCGTATTAGTCCACGCCTCGGAATTTCGCATCCTGTTACAGATAATCAAACTCTATTCTTCTCATATGGACATTTTTCGAAATTACCACGTCCACAGTTTGTTTATTCAAAATTAAGTGGTACACGCTCTCGTTCATCTTTCCAAACAATCGGAAATCCAAATTTGAATCCTGAAACTACTGTTGCTTACGAATTAGGACTTCGAAATCAGATTACCGAGAATGATGTTCTAACAATTACTGCATTCTATAAAGATATTTTCGATTATATTACTGCTAAACAATTCAGGGCTACCATCTCGCAAACTATACGAGGAATTTACACAATCTACATTAATCAAGACTACGCACGTATTCGTGGTGTAGAATTAGAATATAAGACCCGTATTGGCAAGATGCTTCGTTTAAGTCTCTCGGGCACTTACAATATTGCAACCGGAAAAAGTTCATCAGCAAATGAGAGTGTGTTCAACATCCAACAAGGGCTTGAAGAAAACCTAAAAGAAACCTATGTAATTTGGGACAGACCTTTTCAAGCTTCGGCAAATATAAATTTCTATGTTGCAAAAAATAAACCATTGTTCGGTTTTGGAAGTGGGATTCTCGATGATTACAATATTTACTTACGCCTATTTTATCAGTCAGGTAAACGATATACTCCACAAATATTTTACAGAAATAATCCTACAACCGGCAGGCCCGAATACCGAAGCGATCGCGAAAATCCGTTTAGCAAAATCGGACAGGATTGGTTTTATATTGATTTGAATTTTGAAAAGTATATTAATTTTGGCTTTGGGAAATTAGTTTTCCTATTGGAGGTTCAGAACCTTTTAGATAGGAAGAATTCTCAAATTTTGAACCCGATTACAGGTAGAGCGTATGAGTATGGACAAATAACACCAGTCGACTGGAACGATCCATTATACCCCGATTTAACTGCGCCCATCGAGCCTTTGCCTTACAATGCAGCAAGGTATTTAACCCCACGTACTTTTAAGATGGGTCTATCATTCAGATTTTAAAAATTTTTATGGAAGCGAATTTCATGAAGCATACTTCAAAAATAATTAAATATCTTTTATCAGTAATAATATTTACTACGATAACTAACGCCCAACTCATTCCAAATTTAGGGGGCCAACGTGTTGGCATTTCGGCTTATCAATTTTTAAAAATCGGAGTCGGAGCTCGCGCAACCGCTTTCGGCGATGCTTATATAGCTATCGCTAACGACGCCTCGGCACTGTTTTGGAACCCTGCCGGTTTGGTTTACATACCGGGGCATCAACTTTTCCTGGCTCATACACAATATGTTGCCGACATCAATCACGATTTCATCGGCGCAGCATATAAAATTACTCCATCGGATATTGTCGGCTTAAGTATTCTATCACTCAGCACTGATGATATGCCAGTTACTAACGAAACTAATCCATTCGGAACAGGACGGTATTTTAAATACAGCGATATAGCAGTTGGCTTAACCTATTCGCGACAAATGACAAATCAATTCAGTTTTGGTGCAACTGTTAAGTATGTAGAGGAAACTTTGGACGTTTTAAAAATGCGAAGCGTTTTAGTTGATATAGGAACATACTACTGGACTGGTTTAGGTTCAGTGCGCTTTGCAGTTGTGGTTACAAATTTCGGCGGTGACGTTTCGCCCACAGGTACTGTTGAATTGTTTGATGGAAGTAAAATAACTAAGTTTCAATCTTATTCACCTCCTACACTATTTAAAATGGGTATTGCTTTCGAACCCTATCAAACCGAAATGCATCGTTTCACAACTTCGATTCAATTAAATCATCCAAACGATAATGCAGAAAATATCCGGCTCGGCGGCGAGTATAGTTGGAAAGAAATGTTTTTTGTCAGGGCAGGAATTAAGCGAACAATTGGCGAAAGTGTATTCGGAAAAGATGGAACTTCAGAAGAAGACATTTCTTTAGGAGCCGGAGTACGAGTGCCTATCACAATTGCAAAAATTGATGTCGATTACGCTTATTCGAATTTTAACAGGTTAGGAAACCTACACAGAATATCATTAAATCTTACTTTTTAAAAGCTTATGAAATTTACAAAATTAATTATACTAGCCAGTTTATCAATAATTTTAATTATTGGTTGTCAGGAAAAATTCGATTTAGCAACTCTCCCTACTGCTACAATCGATATATTAGGGGATACTTCGTATGTTGAAATATTTCCACCCTTCGAAGGCTTCAACAACCCGACGGCAATACTTGCCGGACACGATCAACTCCTCTATATCGCCGATACAGATAATAACCGAATTGTTCAGATGAATGAGGCGGGAGGGATTTTAGGTGAAATTAGCATACTACGACCTATCGCCATTGCACAAGATTTAAGATTGGATTTATTGGTATCGGGTGATATTTTTATTGACTCTACGAGAACTATTGGCGGAATTTTCCGAATCCATTTATATGAAGCTGCGCATCAAATTTCCAAAGCTCGTATCGATACAGTTTACAAAGAACCAGCAAAGCCAAACCGACGTTTTCGCGGGATCGGTATTTTGAGAGATAACCAATATTTAGTCGCACGCGATGGACCGGATAATTCGAGTTTCGTTGACCCCGATACGCGTGTCCTATGGTTTAATAAAAACGATAGAATGATTACACCTTTAGGCGATTTAGCCACTCGTGAAGGTTCTGGTATCGTGGATATTTTAAGAGTAACTGGAATAGTAACTTTTCCAAATAGTAACGATTTTATTCTGATTCAGAGTTCGGTTAATGGAAGAATGACTTACGGCGCTCTTTGGATGGTTTATCATAAAAGTTATGACTTCGAAGGTTGGTTGCCAAAATTTACCACTCCTTCCGAATTTATGCGTCCAAAAAGATTTATCGAACCCTCGGCTGTAACACTCGATCGTTCACGACTTGATATTTTTATTATCGATCAGGCAACTGATACTGTAACCAAATTCGACAGGAGGGGCATTTATAAAGCTGAGTCTTTTGGTAACGGAAAAATTGCCGCCTCCAAACAGGGGAATCTCCTAAAATCTCCAAAAGGGGCCGCCTTTATGAGTAAAATACTTTACATTTCTGATAGTGGTAATAATATAATCCGGCGCTTTAGATTGAGTACAGATAGATGATGCATTAAGCTTTGTGTTGAAAAACCTCTTCGATTAAAAATTGAAGAGGTTTTTTTTTGCACTAATGAACTTATTATAAATTGTTTATATAGGCATTTAGATGTTTTCTGAAGAGTAAAATATCTGGCGGTACTAAAATTGTCGAATGCTCAGGACAACTCTATACGATTACGACAAACTGAACCCGAAAATTTCAATAGGAAATAGTTTTTTTCTTTAATATGTTGATATTAACTGTTGAGTAAAAATACTTTTTCTTCTTCTGTTAAATTAAAAGAAATAGCTATATATTCAATAGCCTTTCTTAAAGAATGCTCTTTTTTATCTCCGGCAAATTTTAGGAGCGGAAGCGTTATTGATTGATAATCTAGTATTTACATGATATTTATTTCCCATTATTTAAATTTTTCATTTTCTTATCTATTTCGTTATAAAGCTCTAAACCAGCCTGCTCGAAAACTTTCAACAAATCATCATAGGTATTTTTGCCGCCGAGTAAATCCCAAAATTCTGGCCCAACTAAAACCTCTTGGTGCAAATCGAACAATCCCTGTAATGTCCAGCGTTCGTATGGCTTTGGCTCATAAGGATTGTAGGGAATAGCAAGAATCGTTTTAATATTTGCCTTTGGTTTTTCACTACCGCGCATTGCAATCCAATCCAGCAACTGTTTCTTAATTCCGGTAAATTCGTTAATGTTTGGCTTCGCGGTTTTTACCTCAAAATAGTATTCTGTACCGTCTTTCATTTCTACAAAAAGATCAACACGCTTTTTAAGTTTCTTTCCTAAATTGCCTTTGCTTGCTACAGCCAATACCTCTTTTGTTTCTTTCTCTTTGTCTGGTTTGCGCGAAGCCGAACGCAAATCACGCATAATGCTGTCGATTTTAAAAACAGCTTCGCTACCGATATAACCTTCAAATTCTTTATATTGCCCAATAGCACGGTTTGCTCTTGGTTCGGCAATCATTTTGCCGACTTGTTCGAAAATGGAAGTGCCAAGCATTGTATTTACCGATTGAATAAAAGAAAATAGCGCCATTCTATCTTTGCCGAGCAAACGGAAATGAAAAGGCATTGAGTTTGTTTCTGGGTTATATGTTGCCAATTTCTGACGGATTTTCTCAACCAGATAATCTTTTATTTGTTTGCCTTGTTGTGTTGCGAGTGACATATTATTTTCCGTTTTTTAAATGAAAAATTATTTCCGAATAGGGCGACTTATCCCTTTCGGTTCTATTTAATACCGGTCGCTTAAATTGATTTACGATTTTCATGCCGGCTTGCTCCGCGATCGTCGGATAAAGATTGTATTTATCATTGGCCACTAAGAATACATCAAAATCATCTACTAAAAATTTTCTGCAATTCAATAAAACCTTTACTATTCCTTCGACATAAGAGGCGCGCGCTTCCGCCCCTTGTCCTTTGTAAAGCGGGCCGATCTCAAGTTCATCTCTACGTTCAAAACCAAAAAGATCATAAGCATAAGCGTGCTGTTCGTGATAATCAATCTGCCCCACATAAGGTGGCGAAGTAAAAATACCTTTAATTTTTTGTTTTCTTAATATCTCACAAAAGTTTTTATTTCGCTTTTCAACTTCCTTAAAAATATCAACGGTGCGAGAATCCGCCGGAATAACCGCATAGTATGAGTTAGTCTTCAGTTTCGCAAAAGTTTTAAGCCTGTAAAGAGTATCTGTCGCGTAGCGGTCAAACCATGTCTTTATTGAGAAAAGAGGTTTGCAAATTTTTTTATGCTTCCAGCAATAGTAGGTGGTAACTTGCGGATTTTTAAGAGTGGCTAAATCAGAGTGCGTT
>CAMTVZ010000050.1:0-3625 GCA_947085285.1 uncultured Ignavibacteriota bacterium | reverse complement strand
CTCAACCTGCGGCAGGAATCCCAACGCTACAGGACGGGCGTTCGATTTATCACACATCTCCTGAATATTTAGCAACTTATGCGCGCGAGCTTGTTCAAAGCGGAGTTACAATAATTGGCGCCTGCTGCGGCTCAACTCCCGCACATATCCGCGCTATCCGAGATGCTATTAAAGATGTTCAAATTGAAAGAGGTGATATTAAATCTTCGGCTACTCAATCATCCGACAGACTAATGATGCCATCCGAAGTGGAAAAAGAATTGCAGTTTGATGCTGAAAAATTTCGTAAATCGAAATTTGCACGGAACATCGGCAAAAAAGTTTTAACTACTGTTGAACTCGATATCCCTCGCGGCGTTGATATGCGGAAAGTTATTGAGGGGGCGCAAAAATGTTACGAACTCGGAGTTGATGCAGTAAACATCACCGACGGCGCCCGCGCACGGTTAAGGATGAGCCCTGTAGCAATTTCGCAAATGATTATGCAGAAGGTTGGCATCGAAACAATAACTCACTTCACTGCCCGTGATAAAAATTTATTGGCTTTACAAGCCGACTTGTTAGGTTTGCACGCTCTTGGTATTAAAAATTTGCTTTGCATAACAGGCGACCCGGCAAGCATCGGCGATTATCCTCAAGCCCGCTCGGTCTTCGATGTTGATTCAATCGGTTTAATAAGAGCCGTTAGTTCTATGAATCGAGGTGTCGATTTGTTAGGACATACAATAGGTGAGCCGACTTCTTTTTTGATTGCCTGTGCTGCAAATCCGTTAGCTACCGACATCGATTTCGAAATTGAACGGCTCGAGAAGAAAGCAGAAGCTGGCGCCGAAATTATTTTTACTCAGCCTTTATACGAATTGAAAACTCTTGAAAATTTTATTAAACGGATTGAACACCTGCATTTACCTTTAATGGTTGGTGTTCTCCCTTTAAGAAGTTACAAGCATGCCGATTTTTTACATAACGAAGTTCCGGGAATGATAATACCTGAAAAAGTTAGAGAAAAAATCCGAAACGCCGGAAGCGATGCCTCGAAAGTCGGCATTGAGTTATCAAAAGAATTTATAAAAGAAGCGACTCAGTTTGTTCAGGGAATTTACATGATGCCGCCGTTTGGAAAATATAATGTTGTAAGCGAGTTGATGGAAGTAATAAGGTGAGGTTATTTTATAATTGAATCATTGAATCATTGAATCATTGTATCATTGTATCAATAGAAAAACAACATCCGCAACTTATTTAATTACAATGGGTTAGGGAGTGTGGAGGGATTGTGTATGAAAGCACTTGGCTTTCATTTTTAGACTGATTATATTATCAAAAGAAAATCAGAGTTACATATAAAACAAACGATGAGGATGCGATGTGTATAAAGTGTGTAAAAATAAAGTCTTGTATTTCGGGCGATACAAAACTGACCCGACCGCAATGTTGTAATTCGCTTTTTCTCCTCCTCTTCAATTCACAGTAAAGGAATTGTAATCAGAGGAAGGAGGTGAATGGATATGAGAATTAAAAATTCGTTAACTGCTATATAATAGATACAGCACCGCGTTGTTTAATATCGGCTTCATCAAGTCCTTTGACGTAGCGACCGAGCATACCCATATTGCCGTTGAACGCATCCGCCATTATACGAGCCGCGGTAGTTATGTCTGTCCCCATTGCAACCGACAGGTCTTGAGCAAGAGCTGTGGCTTGCTTTAATTGTTTCCCTTGCAAACCCATAGCTGTAAGTTGAGCCATAATCTGGATAGTTAGATCATCACTTATACCAGTAAGGTTTTGGAGTTCCGCAGCATACGCTTTTAATTCCTCCACTAAATAATCTGTGTAAATACCTTGATTTTTTTCAAGCATGTGTAATTGCCGCTGTGGCGGCATCGCCCAACTGCTCAGTCTCTTTTTGACTTTTACCGGCGGCTGTATTATATTCAGTTGTAGATTCTTCCAGATTGCTGACGGCAGATATTGAGCTACTAAAGTCGATTGGCTTAATATCTATATTTAAGGCTTGTTTGGTTTGTGAGGCAATTGATTTGACTGAAGCAATAAATGCCTTCAAAACCTGAGCAGCTGGATTAGCATCTAATTTTATTGATAATGTTATCGTGTTGTCAGACATGAGAAAAAACCTTAAAAATATATTTTATTTAACTGTGTTTTGTGCGACCGTGTTAGGGATAGCTTTAGGTGTGGCATACGAGAGTTTATATGTTCTGTTCTATTCATTCTTTGCTATAATTATTTTGACATGGACACTTGGACTTCCTTTCGTATTATTTATAGCCGCCTATCACGATCTTCTTGACAAACTCAGAAAACTTTAGTGTTATATAATCCTACAGAAGAATATTACTTCGCTTAATCTTTTGTTCTCCATCAGATAAAAATATTCAGTCGGACACTTCCCAGACAGAGCAAACACCAGTCGCTCGATCCAATATTCGTCATCAATAACAACTCCATCTTGGTTTGGTTTAGACGGTACCAAATAATATTCGGCTATTAGGAATTCATATTTTATTGCCCGAAAAAATCTGTAACTATCTGTGATATAATTCGGGAATCAACGTTCAGCCAATCGATCTCTCCGGGGTCTAAAACACATACCTGCATAATTAACATCAGCATGTCGTGTTTTACTTGTAAGTCCAGAACAAAGGTTGCAAGGCTCCCTTGCGTTTCTATATTTTGTAATTCACTGAACGATTTAATCCCTGTCAACCGTAAATATTCGGCAACCCGCATCGGAGTAGGAGGTGCGAGCTGTACCTCCTTATCTCCGATTTTATATTTTTTCTGTTCGCTCATTTATTAAAGCGACCAGGTAATTGTTACTTCCTCAAACATTTTGAGCGGAGTTTACTTCTATAAACTTACAACAGGTTCGTTCACATCTGTAAAGAAAATGCTGCTTATGCAGTAAAAATAATTGAGTCATTGGGTCAATGTGTAAATGATTCAATGGTCGAATAGAGCCGATTTTTTTAGAACGTTTTACGTTCTGGAGAAGTCGGCTTTTCTTTTATATCCTTTTTTGTTATTTTCAAATGCCTATGTTAATCAAAAATAAACTTACAGAAGAACTTATCAGCGTATGCCGGCGCCTCTATGAAAAGGGGTTTGTTTCGGCAACCGATGGCAATGTGAGTGTTCGTCTTGAAACCGGAACATTCCTGACCACACGAACAGGTGTGAACAAAGGAATGGTTACTGATGAAGATATTATCGAGGTTAATCTGCACGGCGAGGTTGTTTCAGGAAACTACGCTCTCGACGAGTCGTCGATGACCCGACCCGTCGGGAGTCGTCGACCATCAACCGAGCTTGTGATGCATCTCTACATTTACTCTCAGCGTCTTGATGTAAACGCAGTCGTACACGCACATCCGCCGTATGCAACAGGGTTTGCTACTGCCCGCCAACCATTAACCGGATGCGTGTTTCCCGAAGTCATCGTAGGTTTAGGAGCGATCCCCCTTGCAGAATACGCAACGCCATCGACCCTCGAAGTTGTTAAAGCAATTGAGCCATTCGTTAAACAGACGGACGCTATACTGCTTGCTAATCACGGTGTTGTAACTTACGGCAACGATTTATACGACGCTTATTTCAAAAT
>CAMTVZ010000049.1:0-2459 GCA_947085285.1 uncultured Ignavibacteriota bacterium | reverse complement strand
TACAAGCTTACAGCGGGGAGTTATACTGCTGTGAAGAAACTTTTAATTACGAAGTAAGAATTCGTTAGCATTCACATCAACCCCGCTTCCGTTTAATCGGAGGTGGGGTTTGTTTTTAATTGAATCATTGTATCATTGAATCATTGAATCATTGGATCATTGGTTCATTGGTTCATTGAATCAATGTGTAAATGAATCAATGAAAAAATGGATCAATGCCTGCCTGCCTTAATGGATTTAATATAGCGGGCAGGGTTCAATGGTCGAATAGAGTCGGTTTCTTTAGGACGTTTTACGTTCTGATAAAAGGAATCGGTTCTTTTTATTTTCAATCTTTAATGTTTAAAAATTTATTCCACAAATTGAAAAGTTCGCCTGTGGCTATTACATCTCCGATGCAATACTTGGCGATATCCCTGTATCTCCCTGCTCTGAAGAGGTCGCCTAAGTCTAATCCTGTGATTCCTTCGCTTTTCGGACTTTTTATTCCAAAAGTTTTGCAATAAAAATCTAAATTAAATTTTTTAACAGCACCGTAAAACGATAGCTGGTCTAAAAGGTCGCAATGAATTTTAGCATCGTAACGGTAGGGGACTAAGTTTCTTGAGGGAACAACTCCTAATATCGCTGATCGGAGCATCACAAACGGGCAGTCGAAAGTCCTGCCATTAAATGTAATAAACTGGTCATAGTGCTTTATGGCAGTCCAGAACCATTCGAGAATTTCCTTCTCATCTCCCGATATAAATCCTATTTTACCATCCTCGCTTGTATATTCTTCTTTTACATCCGATTGGTAGAAAACTTTACCTTGATTTGTATCAGGATTAAACATCCCTATTGCTATAATGCGAGCAGTGGGGGCATAAAGATTTAACTGTAGTAGAGCTTGTTCACGTTTCTCTTCGGTGTCGGCAAATTTTAAGAGATATTCTTTTTGAGCCTCATCAAAATTTTCAAATGGTAAGGCTAGGGTTTCGATATCAAAAACAACTCGTTTCATTCTTCGGGTGGTGCATTTTTTTTAAAAACTTGTTTTATAACATAGTTAATAATTTCCAACGAAAAACCGCGACGGGATAAAAAGCTTGAAAGCCGGCTATAATTTTGTTTATCGTCGGATTTTAATTTAGTGGCGCGGTACTTTCTTAATTGTTTTTTTGCTACTTCTAGAGCCAATTCTTTTTCATTGATGTTCCTGTATGATTTTTCGATAATTTGAAGAACGATATCTTTAGGTATCTTTTTATCAAGAAGCCGCTGTTTTAATAAAAATCTTCCGATAGCTTTTTCCTTTAATGTGTTACGTGTAAAGGTTTCGGCGAACTCGCGGTCGTTAATTAAACCGATGCTCTTTAAATTTGAAATTACAGAATCGACTACCTTCGGCTTGAATTTTTTGCTTTCGAGTTTTTTGCGGAGTTCGTATTCGCTACGTTGCCGATAGCTGAAATATCGTAATGCATTATCTTTCGCTCTGTGGATTTCATCTAAATATAAAATCTCGTTCAACCTACCATCGGTTATCGAGTCGCCTTTTCTTAATCCGCATTTTTTAACAACATCTTTGTAAACAATGTACTTATTATTCGTATCGGTTAAGATTGTAACAAATTTCGGTTTATTTTTAACTTGCGATATATTGCTTATTATCATTTCGCTTTTTTAGTTTCAGATTTGATTGTGGGGGTTGCTGTCTGTTCAGTCTCGCTGGAAGAACCGCCATTCAAGTTTAATTTACTTCGTAAAATCTGTTCGATTTCGTTGTTAAGTTTTTCGTTTTCGAGAAGTAATTTTTTTACAGCATCTCTGCCTTGTCCAATTCTATCCTCTTTGTACGAAAACCAGGATCCGCTTTTCTGAATTACATTATGCTCGATTGCAAGATCAATTAAATCGCCTAATTTCGAGATACCTTCGTTATATAAAATATCGAAGGAAGCTTCGCGGAAGGGGGGCGCCATTTTATTTTTTACTACCTTAACACGTGTCCGGTTGCCAATTACTGTATTCCCATCTTTAATTGCTTCGATTCGCCTGACATCCAATCTAATTGAAGCGTAAAATTTTAGTGCGTTGCCACCGGTAGTTGTTTCGGGGTTACCAAACATTACTCCGATTTTCTGCCGTAGTTGGTTAGTAAAAATTACAGAAGTTTTAGATTTATTTATTGCCGCAGCTAATTTGCGAAGGGCTTGCGACATAAGGCGAGCTTGGACCCCCATCGACGGGTCGCCCATTTCCCCTTCGATTTCAGCTCGCGGTGTTAAGGCTGCAACCGAGTCGATTATGATAACATCAATCGACCCACTGCGAACTAAAGTTTCGACTATCTCGAGAGCTTGCTCGCCGAATTCAGGTTGCGAAAGCAATAAATTATTTACATCAACACCTAAACGTTTTGCATAAGCTATATCTAAAGCATGTTCGGTGTCGATGAAAGCTCCAGATCGGAAGAG
>CAMTVZ010000048.1:0-4417 GCA_947085285.1 uncultured Ignavibacteriota bacterium | reverse complement strand
CTAATCCTGAAGTTAATCATAATTCTTCTCCCCGGTTTAAAATTCATATCTTGAAAAAATATCCTTACGATTTCTGTTACCTTTGTAATTTTGGATGTTACAGTGCGGTATTCGAATCGCCATCTCAACCTTACGAACTTTGAGAAATCGTAATCAACATTTATGCGGTAGTTGCTTCTAACCGTTTGATCGATAATTCTGATTTCACGATTCATATCATCAATAACTTTTTGAAAATCATCGGACGATTTTATCTTGTACCTCAAAGTAACAAATAGATTTTTATTTAATTGATATTCGCATTGCGAAAAGTATTCATTCCCTCGCTTTGAAAAATTTAGCTCTTTACTTTTCGGAAAAACAAACTTATCGCTGTAACCAATTAATTTTATCCCTTTTAATAATTTCAATTCTATGCCGATAAAAAAACCTTCTTCGTTCGACCCACCGAATGACTCGCCGAACGGATTTGCAAATTTGTTAAAATAATTTGGATGATAATGTCTATACAAGGCAACCACACCAACGAAAGCATTCGGATTAATTGTAAGAACACTGATTACGCTAAAATCCATATTAGAATTTGCCGCAACCTCACCATTCAAACTGAATCGATTCTTTTTGAAAGCATAATCAAAACCGTAATTTGAAAATGAGTTATTGCCAGCAGATTTGATTTGTTTAGAGTATGAACTCATGAACCAAGTCAGTCCGAACTTGAAGTCCCCATATAAATCGTATGTAGTTCGGGCGCCGAGAACTTTTTCGTTCAGATTTGCCCGCTTTGCAATTTCAGAATTTGTCCGATAATAGCCTGAATAAAAACTTGTAACAACTCCGGCACTATCTAATGAGGCACTTAAATTTCTGTTTGAATAAAAAATCAGCCCGCTGAAACTTCTCCATTGCAGTTGAAACGTTGCCCCTCGAAGAAATCCGGCCTCGTCAGCCGAGAGATGCGGCATCAGTTCTCTCCCCTTTCGTATCGAACCAGCTTTGATATTAGCCCCTTTTGTAAAATCATATCCACGCCACATAACCAAGCCCTGCCCCGCTTCAATTACATAATCGCCAATCAATACAGATTTTATAAAACCTAATTTCTGAATTCGTATAAAATAATTAGTATAATCGTTGAATTGTATTTCGCCCGCGTCTTTTTCTACAAGCAGCCCCCCCGAAATATTTTCCCCCTGATTTAGCTTAATTCTGTGATAAGAGACGACTGAATTTCCCAAATACTTTCCTTCATTATATCCTCGACTTGTTTGAAGATTTTGTCGGATTCGAGAACGGAGAGCTACTGATGGCAGACTCCAAATATTTTTTCGAACAATTGTTAGTTCAGTTTCGAGAGCATCCAACAATTGCGAGTCTTCTTCATCAGTTGTTTGCTCGACTAATTTTTCAATCTCCACATCGGTTGTGTCATCGATATCAATTTGTGAAAGTGCTGGTGATAACCCCACGAATATTAGAAAGATGCAAGTTAATCGAATCATTTTAATTCTCCCCATAAAAATCCAACTGTGATTGAATGCGTAAGCCCAAGTTCCTGATGGTTGATAAATGCATAATCGATTTTCAGAGATGAATATTTCAAGCCCAAGCCTCCCGAAATAGTTGACGGCTTCTCGTTAACCCCAAACCGTAAAGCAGCGAATTCAAAAATCCAATACTCGAACCCGGCTTTTAATGAAGCATCGAACATAATTTCTTTTTCATAATCTATCAACAAAAATAAATTGTTGATTGGTGAGTACGAAGTTCCGAATGAGAATACCTGTGGCAATTTTTCTTTCACCTTTCCGATAGTCGGTGCGTTAATATTTTTTGTTGAGAAGCCGAAGAACAAATTGTAGGCAAGGGGAAATAAAATTCCGACATCAACACCAATCGTGTAATCGTTTCCGTAACCTTTGATAGTTAATGTATGAATGTGAAAATTCGTGCCGATGTTTATTCCTAAAAAAGAATTTGAATACGACAGAGTTCCTGATATTTCTTTATAGAGGTCGAAGCCATACTTTTTTGCCGCGAAAGCAAAAGTTCCAAAAGTTGTAAAATAATTTGCCGCAAACGCAGTTGTGGATAATTCGCTTAACCCGAATGGACGCGGTGAATAATAGACTGCGGCTTGGTTCTGCATCGAACGGGATAATCCTGCAGGATTATAAAAAATACTCCAACAATCGTCCGATAAACCGACAAAAGCTCCTCCAATTGAATTTGGTCGCGAACCTACATTTGTTTGTTCAAATCCTGCATCGACAAATTGATGCAGCAGGAATAAGAGGATTATTATTTTTCTCATATTGCCTCCTAAACTTAATTGATGCTTGAACTAATTGAATAAAATAACTATATTAAATTCAACAAAAAGAGTATTGATATGAAAATTACATTATTAACATTCGCCATAATATTTTTGATGAACAGTTACATAAAAGCACAGGAGCTTGATTGTAACGTTACATTAATGACAGAAAATTTGACTGCCGAAGCACTCGAGAACATATCAGGTTTTGAACAGCGTCTTGAAGATTACATAAACAATTTCAGTTGGACTAAAGATGATTTTGGCGGTCAGAAGATAAAATGTAGTTTTGATATATTTTTCAAAGGTTCACCTTCTGAGAATAAATACTCGGCTCAAGTATTTATTGGCAGCCAACGACAGATTTACAAGTCGGATAAAAGTACAGCTACAGTTCGTATATTCGATGATAAATGGGAATTTACTTTCATCCGAAACCAACCCCTCTATCATAATAATCTTCAATACGATCCTGTTACAAGTTTCATTGATTTTTATGTTTATATAATTTTAGGTTTTGATTATGATTCTTTTAAACCAACCGATGGTACAGAATTTTTCCAAAAAGCTGTTGACATTGCAAGCAGAGCACGCTCGGGAAGCGGAGCTTCAGCAGGATGGGATTTAAAATCTTCGGGTACTTATAATCGAATTCAATTCATCGAAGAAATTATAAATCCTAAAAATAAAGTTATTCGGGAGGCGTTTTATGTTTATCATTACAGAGGTCTCGATTTGCTTACTCGAAACAAATCGAAGGCTCTCGATAATGTTCTTAAAGCTGTAGAAAGTATAGGAAATTTTCAGAAGAAAAACAACGAAAGAATCATCCTCGTTAAAACATTCTTCGATACTAAATATTTAGAGTTATGTGAATTGTTCCTTGATTCAAAGAATCCTGATATTTACACGAAATTAGGGACATACGACCCCGCACACCAAAAGAATTACGATGAATATAAACTCAGAATTAAATGAGGAAAGTGATTTCAGATTTCGGATTCCAGATTGAAGTGTGTCGTGTCTTGTCCTGAAATAGGTTGACACAAAAAACGATAAAAGAAAGGACAAGACAGATGTATAAACAAAGAATATTTCATCGATACAGTTTAGCATTTAAACAAAAAGTTGTATCTGAGATAGAAAGTGGTAAATTAAGTATCTCAGAAGCCAAAAAAATATACGATATTGCTGGATGTGGAACAATTCCGCAATGGTTAAAGAAATTAGGTAAAGCACATTTAATGAACAAAGTTATCCACATACAAATGAAAGACGAAAAAGACAAAATCAAATTGCTTGAGCAACAGAAGCGTGCGTTAGAATCAGCGTTGGCACAAGCCCAGTTGAAAATTATCACATTGGAATCTACTATCAAGGTATTAGAAGATGAAGCCGGTATTAAATTAAAAAAAAGCACCGACACGATATCATCGAATGCAGCATCCGAGACAATAGATTTCAGGAAGGACATTATACAATAACCGAAATGTGCCATATGCTCAAGATGTCCCGTCAAGCATTTTATAAGTATAAGCAACATCGTGTTGCACAAAAACTCGAAGAAGAAATAATTGTTCAGATAGTAAAGGAAATCCGGCACAAACTTCCCCGAGTTGGTGGACGTAAATTATACCACATGATGCAGAATGATTTAAATCGATTGCCATCGAAACCCGGTAGAGATAAATTCTTTGATATATTGCGTGAGAATGGGCTTTTGGTAGAGTCAACGAAACGATATACGGTTACAACAAATTCTCATCATAGATTCAAAATATATACGAATTTGATAAAGGATATTACAGTTACTCGACCGAACGAAGTATTTGTTTCAGATATTACGTATCTTCGATTGAGCGATGGATTTTGTTATTTGTTTTTGGTTACTGATGTGTATTCGCGTAAAATTGTTGGATATAGTATCAGCAAAAGTCTTGCTGCAGAAGGGGCTGTCAACGCGTTTAGGATGGCATTGAGCGGACTTCCGTCTGTAGAAGGATTGATACACCACTCGGATCGTGGTTTTCAGTATTGTTCTGACAGCTATGTACAGTTGCTTAAGCATCACGGTGTAAAGCTTAGTATGGGTGAGGCAGG
>CAMTVZ010000047.1:0-3682 GCA_947085285.1 uncultured Ignavibacteriota bacterium | reverse complement strand
TTGGAAATGTTTTATCGAACTGCCCCATTTTACCGCCGATGGTTGGTTCACGCTCAACGAGGTAAACGTGATAACCCGCATTAGCAATTTCGAGGGCTGCTTGAATTCCGGCAATTCCGCCACCGACAATAAGTGTATTCTTATTTACTGGTGCTTTTGTTATTTGCAGTTCTTTATGCAGAGCTACCCGCCTGACGGCAGCGTTGACTAATGCTTTGGCTTTTTCGGTTGCGGCTTCGCGATCGTCGTGAACCCACGAACAGTGCTCACGTATGTTTGCTATTTGAACCAGATATCTGTTAAGCCCTGCAGTTTCTGCTGCAATTCTGAATGTAAGCTCGTGCATAAGAGGAGAGCAAGCGGCGACTACAACTCTATTCACACCCAGATTCTTTATATCCTGTTTTATCAAGTCCTGTCCTGGATCCGAACACATAAATTTATAATCGCGCGCTATTATTACATTAGGTTGCTTAGAAATATACTCACATACCTCAGCTACGTTTACAGTCGCTGCTATGTTCACTCCACAGTGGCAGATATAAACGCCGATCTTTACCTGTCCGTTACTTTCTGTTGTTTCTTTATACATATTATTTCTCCAATTATTTGGTTAATAACATTTTCTTTATACTTAAAAATTTACCTGATTGAAATTTGTAAAAATATACGCCGCTTGAAAATCCTCCTGTATTTGTGCCAAATGTAGCCGGCTTTGCGTATAAATTTATTTCACCTGCCCCGTCAACCGATACCATTGCTTCAGGTGGGTGGTCGACCACTATTAGACTAAAATTATCTAAAGTAGATTGTTCCTGTTCAAATTCTCTGACACGCAGACGATATGTGTTTTCTGTTAGAATAGGTTCGGTAAACAACTTATAGTAATCAATAACCAGATCTTCCTCCTTAGAATATTCGCTTTGGGGAAGTATGTTGTTATCTTCGATGTATTCATTACCGTTCCAAGTGTAAACTAACGGACAACCACCTGGAGGCCGTGGGGGTGGAGGCGGAGGATGATGAGATCGCAGAGTAACGATTGTTTCAAATTTTTGACTATTTACACCACAACCAGAGGCAAAAGCTCTAACAAGTAATAATGAGTCACGTGTCCCTAACAATGTAGGGGTAAACCCCCAATTGTACAAAGTTGCGGTCTTTCCATTAGGCACAAAAGTTAGTCCATCATAATAATCCGAATTTATTTCCCAACAGATATTTCCTTGACATGTATTTCCGGTACAACTAGGTACCGATGTACATCTAAAAGCCACTTTAAAAGTTTGCCATGTATAATCAGCCGAACCTGTATAAAGATTAGAATTATTTATCGTAAATCTTCCTTCTTGATCCCTATAAATAGTTGACTTTGTAGATGACAAATAAAATCCTGGATTTTGTTGAGTAAAATTTGCTCTATATGTAGTATTTGCCTCTGGTGTAATTGTTATTGAACGAGAAGAGAAAGTTTGTACAACCGCGCCGTTAACAATTTTTTGCCAGTTTTGAAATAACCAATTGCAGCCGTTAAAGGGTTGGTCTATTGCTTCAATAGTTGTGGCTTGTGGATTCCAGGCAGGGATGCGATAACCGGATGGATATTCGGTTGTATTTACTCTAACTTTCCCATTACCAAAACTATTTTGTACAAGTGTGTTTTGAAGTAGGTCGGTTTCCATAGCGAACCAGTAAAGCAAGCCGGCGGTTGCACGAATGGCAAATGTATAGGGATAATTCATAGTTGCAATTTTGCTATTTTCAAAATCATTCTGGTTACGTACCGGTTGCCCCATTTGGCTCAGTAGGTAATTTAGTTCAGCATAGTAATCTGATCCATAGTAGTAGTTTAAATCGTTATCTCCCGGGTTCCAGAGGCCACCGTAATGCATCGCGTATTGAGTAGCAAGACTGCCAAAGTGATCCGCAAGTTGATTTGTAGTATAAAATAAATAACGAATAGGATTCTGCTTTGACAAAACATTAATAAAGCCACCTTGCTGAAATGCTTGTAGTTCTCCCCAATCGTAAGCATTGACGTGAACCACAGGATTTGTACAGTTGTACTGAGAACCGCTTTGTGAGCCGCCTGCCCAAAGTTCGTATCGATCCCCATTCTGGATATCTATGGTCACAATCCCATAATTTTTGTAAAAATAACAAGGATGTGGATCGTTTTTTACGTGCGCTGGCACACTCATATCGCCTATCAGATGTGCGATACGACCCAATATTTCCCAAACGAAGATATCGATGAGACCCGAGTCAACGATTACGTATCCGTCATACCATTCGTATTGCCTACGGGTTTCATTGTACATTCCTGCCAATCCTAAAAAGGTGGTATGCATACGTTTTGTGTTGTAAACATTCGCAAGGTTCTTATAATATAAGTAAACAGGCCCAGGTGGAACCAAAGGAATTAGCCGCAACCAATCGCCGTTTGGTTTTTGGACTCGAAGCCAAGGACTTACATTGTATCCAAGATACCAACCACCGTAGTAATATCTGAGTGCCTTGTGGTAGGCGTTCGGTATTTCATTTTCCCAAGGACATTGATCCCAATCACCATAGATATTAAGTCCTGATTCATCTCCTGCATCAGCGTCCCAAAAGTGAGTACTGCTTGCCACGAAGCCGCACTCGATTCCACCAACATTCCATACCGGGTCATCAATGTCCTCTCTCCAAGCACCAATCACTACTTTACCAGTTTCCCACGTTCCGCTCCCCGGGCCATAAAGGTCCAATCCGATACGCTCTTTCATAATTGGAATATCATAACCTAGCTGCCGCTTCAAGAGTTTATATGACTCCTTTACCATATGCTGATGTACCCATTCTTGATGGGCATATAAATAAAATTGCTGAAACAATAATAAAAATAGGACAAAAAACCAGTTTACTTTCCGGTTCATAGCACACCTCCTTGATTGTGTATTACTGATCGTATAAAAGTGTCAATCTTGATATTTGTACCAATAGTTATAAAGTGCCGATAATCGGGAATGATGTTTTTGTGTATATTGCTATACAGTGAAATCTTTTCAGTTAGAAAGAATTCAATCCCCACTGCATAGTTGGGAGTAGTGAGAAAAAAGCCGCTTCCGGAGATATATTCCATTCCACCTTGTACATAAGCGTTTACTGTACGGAATCCGAAACGAATTTTCAATCCGACGCTTAATATTGGTAAAGTTTCAAAAACTTTTTGCCTATGACCTATTTCATTGAAAACGTAACCGCGATCTCGGAAAAGGTAGAACTCAACAGGGACCGAAAACACTTTAGAGAATCGCCATTCGTACATCCCCGCCACTGCCCATCGTTCTGCCAAATTACCGCCATTTGTTTGCACCCCAACTCTTACACCAATCCAACTTCCCAAGTCGGGTGAAGCAAGCTGTGTTTGTGTCCCAATACGTGTTTCCATTATAGAAGATGTTAATCCAGGATATCTCATTTTTAAAAGTTTATATGCCTCAATTGCAAGGTGTTGATGAACCCACTCTTTGTGTGCAAAGCTAATTTGATTAAACGAAATCGCTAAGAAAATCAAAAATAGTTTTTTCATATTTTCTTCTCAATGAAATGTTTTTTATAAATCGTTATTTATTAAAATCAAAACACCATCCTATTCCAATATCAAGATTGGGTCCACCAAATTTACTTCTGTAAAAAT
>CAMTVZ010000046.1:0-6823 GCA_947085285.1 uncultured Ignavibacteriota bacterium | reverse complement strand
AGAAACAGGAGTTATTAAAAAGATTTCTGGTACATGGACAATTAATGGCACTTATGAACTTAACCATCCACCAGCATCAGGTCAAGGTATTCCAACTGCTACGTGGAATACCGGTTCAACTTGTATTATTACAGGTGTGGCAGGTGCAACTACCGGCATCAATGCAAATCAAAATTTTCATCACTTCATTGTCGACTGTCCCAATTGGAGTGGAAGCCTGAACATGGGGTGGGGTGGGACTTCAACATCTGCGCCAATTACTATCGGTGGAAATGTGACAGTAAGAAATACAGGTTCTGGCAGATGGCAGTGGTGTGCGCCGCTTTCAGGTATTTCGGCAACTGTAACTGTAAAAGGTAATCTTATAATTGATGGCAGCACCTCAAATGCATCTAATCAAGTTTCGGTAACATCGAATGGGACAAGTACCGCTAATACTCATGTTATAATAAACATTGAGGGTAATGTTATTGTAACAGGAAATCCTGCAAATAAAGCTTGGACAAATTTTTCAATATCGAGAGGCAGCCAAGGTGGTTCTGGTACATCAGTCTGGAACTTGTATGGCGATTTCTCATTGTCGCATGCAACTACTCAAAATTCGACAACTTTGCCGGGCGGTGGAAGGTTTGTTTTCAATAAATCGGGTTTACAAACATTGACAATTGTGAATGATTCTACGACTGGTCCGATAAATTTCAATGTTAATACCGGTTCAATATTGGATGTTGGAAGTAGTGTAATAAAAGGTGGCGGTAGTTTTGTTTTATCCTCTGGTGCCGGAATAATATCTAATCATCCTTCAGGAATAAAAGGAAATATCACCAGCACAGGAACTAGTACAGGCGCAACACCTGGAGGTAACTCGTTTTCTCCAGCCGCAAATTACACATTTAATGCTGCTGTTCCTCAATCTTGCGGTTTTACAGCTCCAATCAGAATCGTTACAGTTAATGATCTTACCATTAATAATTCAGCGGGTGTTAACCTCGATACCAGTATAACAGTAAACGGCACACTTGCACTTATAAGTGGTATCTTTTCAACAAATCCAAATAATCTAACAGTTGCAGGCAACATTTCTGGAGCATCATCATCATCTTATGTTGATGGTAATCTGTCATTGATATATTCAGGTGTAGGCTCAAAAACATTCCATATTGGTAAAGGTGGAAATTATCGACCTTTGAGTTTAAATTTTACACAATTAAATGGCACAAGCACAGTTACTGCTGAGCAGTTCGAGTTGCCATTAAGTGGTACGATTCCACCAAATGTGAACCTGTTTAACGATCGCTATTGGAATTTAACACAATCTGGCGGAAGCAATTATATTTACGATGTTACCTTCGATGGCTCGGGTTTCAGTCCTGTTGGTCCTCCAGTTGTTTTCAAAAAAGATGGCCAAGTTATTGATGTTTACGATGCAGCTGAACCTCTCTACACTGTAACAGGATTATCAAGTTTCAGCGATTTTGCACTGGGTGATAGAAAAACATTTACAATAACTGCAACTGCCGGACCCAACGGCTCAATTTCACCTTCTGGAACTGTTGTTGTTTTGTATGGTGCAAATCAATCATTCAATATCACACCCAATCCGAACTATATTATTCACGATGTACTTGTCGATGGTTCATCGGTTGGTGCGCTCAGCGAATACACATTTACAAATGTTACAAGCAATCGCACCATTCACGCTCAATTTAGAATTTTATCTTATCCTCTAAATGTTACAGTCGTTGGAGGTGGTACAGTAACAAAATCTCCTGATTTAGAATTCTATGAGCACGGAACAGAAGTAACCTTAACTGCTACACCTAATTTGGGCTGGACATTCGTTGGTTGGAGTGGCGATGTAGTTTCGAATGCCAATCCAATTATAGTAACAATGAATAGTGCAAAGAATATAACCGCTACTTTTGAAATTAATAAATATCCCCTCAACATAACAATTGTTGGTAATGGCTCTGTAATAAAAAATCCAGATTTGCCACTTTACGATCACGGGACAACAGTTACATTAACAGCAGTACCTCAGGAAGGCTGGAGTTTTGATGGCTGGAGCGACGATATTATTTCAGAAGTTAATCCAATCGTTGTTACAATGAACGAAGAAAAAGACATCACTGCAACCTTCACTAAAAATGAATACACTTTAAATATTGATATCGTAGGTGAAGGTGATGTTGTAGTAGTACCCGATTTGCCATTCTACGAACACGGGACATCAGTTACATTAACTGCTACACCTAATTTGGGCTGGACATTTACCGGTTGGAGTGGCGATGTTGTTTCGAATAGCAACCCTCTAATTGTAGTAATGAATAGTCAAAAAAATATCACGGCTAATTTTTCCAAAATTATTTCTACTAAATACAGAACATTCCTACCCGAGTCGCTTGTTACTCTGGATGCAAAAGGTAACATTCTTAAAGCTGTAAAACGTAAACCAATTGGTGCATATTGGGAATTCGTGCTGGTGAACAATACGGGTTCTGCACAATCGGAATTGAATATACAATTTAAGAACGATGTCAACTTCAGCAGAGGGATCGACGCAGCACCATTTAATTCAGTTTCGGGTGATACTAAGAAAAAATTTAAATTTACCGGTGCTACGATACCAGCTGGGGACACAGTAATTGTTAAAGGTTATAGTGCAAAAGGAAAATTACAGCAAATTAAGAAAGCCTTCTTCGGTGCTACCGAACCAAAACCTAATCCAGCTGTGAACCTGAATCCAGCTTTTCAGCGACTTGAATTCCCGATGCCAACCTATGCTAATTTGATTGGGGAAATTTACAGAGCTCATCCTTCGGGAATGATAATTGGAAAAGTAAAATCAGATTCAGCTAAATATTATGGTTGGGTTAATCTCAATAAAGCAGGTAATGTGCAGAAATCGCTATACGACAAAAAAGCTGATGAAGGTATTCATACTGGTGAACCCAGATACTTCGATTATTTCGCGAACGAGAAAAAATTTGTGAAAGAACAAAAGAGCTTATCACCAACTAAACACGACAATGCTCTTTTTGCTGAAATTGTGGCTATCAAGTTAGCTATTTTGGCAAGCGCCTACGGTCATACTGAAGATGGTGGCGGATTTGGCGAGCTCGAGTATGTTGGTACTCTGAATCAATTTTATGGAAAATCAATTAGTGAGATAGTAAATATAATCAGCGAAGCAATGACAATTTACACTGGTAACGATGCTGATTATAACGAATTCTATGATTTACTCCGCTCAATAAACGAAGCATTTTCTGGTCCTATCGATACTGTTTCGTTTGCTAATAATAATAAAACAGTTCTAACAGGTGTAGCCGACTTGAGTGATGTAGATTTCTTGATAGAAAATGTAGCTCGAGAAAAAGTGAAAATTGTTAATAATTACGATTACAGCATCGAAGTACCTTCAACATTCGAATTATCTCAAAATTATCCGAACCCGTTTAACCCAACAACGACAATCGAGTTCACAATTCCTGAAGATGCAATCGTAACTTTAAAGATTTACAATCTACTCGGTCAGGAGGTTGCAGTATTAGCTGAAAACGAATTGTTCAGTAGCGGAAAGAATAGTTTAGAATTCGATGCTGCTAAACTTCCATCTGGTATATATTTCTATAGGATTAATGCAGAAGTAGCTGGTGATCAGATGCAGAAATTTTCACAAGTTAAAAAAATGGTTTTAATGAAATAGTAAGAAAAGTTCTTTGAAATAAAACTCAACCCCCAAACAAGGTTTGACGCACTGATTAAACGCTGACATGGGATGAGTTTGATATTCAGACTAACGTAAGTCGGAATTGTAATGTCGGATTGAAAATCCGACCTACTTGTAATGTTGGATTGAAAAACCGACCTGCTTGTAATGTCGGATTGAAAATCCGACCTACTTTGAAAAATACAGACGTCCCTTTAATCCCAGATACCATCAGGAGTAAGGGACAAAAATCATATATAATCCGTCAGTTGACGGACACTAATTAACTAACAAAACAATTAACAAAAGGAGTAAGTTATGAAATACTTAAAATTATTTACAATCGTGCTCGCATTTGTTTTGGCGTTAAGCATTACAGCTTTCGGTCAAACAATTACAAGCACAACTACTGGCGGTAACTGGAACGTCGGCGGAACTTGGGTGGGTGGCGTTGTACCAGGTGCTTCAAATGATGTTATAATTGCCGACGGTGCGACGGTAACCATTAATGCAAATATTACTGTGGCAAGTCTTACTGTTGGACAAGGCACAAGCGGCATACTCACATTTGATGGAGTTGCAGCACGAGCCGTTACAGTGACTGGAAATGTTACTATTGCTGCAGGTGGAACATTTATTACTCAGGCAACAGGCACGTTCACCAATACGCTATCAATAGGTGGTGAACTAACAAACAATGGTACATTCGATATGTCTCGTGCTGGTACAACTCTACTTTGTAATGTAACATTTAATAAAAATGGCGACCAAACTATTACCGGAACGACACCTGTTCTTACACGATTCAGAGGTGTAACGCTTGATAAAACTTCTGTGAGTAATAAGGTGATTTGTAATATCAATGTTTCTATTGCTGGTTCAAACTTATTTGTATTTACGGCTGGCACGTGGGAGCAAACTGCAAATACACTGTTTATCACAAGCGGCAGTCAGACTATTGCAGCAACAGGTGTTCTGAATATTATCGGATCTGCTAATTTCGATATGGCTATTGCGGGAAGTTTGACGATAAACGGAACTCTTACTGTAAATACTTCAGGTTATTTCTCAATGGGTAGCGGAAATAATAGTCTCATTCCTGCAGTTGCTACTGCAGTTGTCAACTTTACTGCCGGCACGGTGAACATATACGGTAGGTTGACTTTAACAGCAGGAACTACCACAATAAACGGAGCAAATATATTTATTGATCCGCAACATACTAATAGTCTTGCTAATTCATCGAACTGTATTGAGGTTGCTGCAGCAGCAAACTTTACATTTAGTTCGGGTTCTGTTACAATTGTAGACCCTCTTGTGGCTCCTGCTGGTACTGGTCGTGAAATAAGATTTAGATTAGCAACTACAGGTGTCCATACCATTTCTGGTGGTACTATTTACTTAGGAGATGGGATAAGTACAACAGCCGGTGCAGGATATAGAATAAGCATTGACGCAGGAGAACCTGCCCTAAACAATCTTGTAATACAAACTGGTAGTGCCGCTGAGCGTGCCCCGACTCTAAGTACAAATAATACTCTAATAAATGGCACACTTACAATGATAAGTGGAGTTTTTACAGGAACAAATATCTTTAATTATGGTGGTGCAGGAACACTCGTTTATGCAGGTTCAACCGCTCAGACAACAAGTAGTGTTGAGTTTCCAGCTACAACGAGTCCTAATAATTTAACTATTAATAATTCGAGTGGAGTGAATTTACACGCATCAAGAACAGTTAACGGCACACTCGCATTAACAAGCGGTCGCTTAACATTAGGTTCAAACAATCTTACACTTGGCGCTTCTGCTACAATATCCGGCCAATCATTAACTAATTATATTGTGACAGATGGCACAGGTTTTCTTACTCGTAATGTTGGTGCAACTAATGTTTTATTCCCAGTAGGCACAGCTTCTACATATAATCCAGTTACAATTAACAATGCTGGAACAGCCGATAATTTCTCTGTTCGTGTTAAATCTACATTTGATAATCCACCAGTTGATCCTTCAACAGTTGTAAATCGTCAATGGACAATAGACGAAGCAGTTGCTGGCGGTAGTAATGCAACACTAACATTCCAATGGAATGGTGCCGATGAAGCAAGTGGTTTTGATAGATCAGCAGGTATTGAAATAGGTAGATATACAGGAACTCAGTGGGTTGGACACGGTGCAGTATATAACGGTGGAAGCGATCCATATTCGGCAAGTGTAGGTGGCATTACTGAATTTTCTAATTTTTCAGTTGGCAATAGTGGTGCACTCCCCGTTCAACTCGCATCGTTTGTCGGTTATTTTGTCAACTCAAACGATGTAACATTCGAGTGGGAAACTATCAGCGAAATTAATAACTTCGGCTTCTGGATTCAATCGCGTAACATACACACAAACGAATTTACAACAATCGAAGAAAGCTTCCAGCCAGCTAAGAATGTTCCATCAACATATACTTGGACTTACAAGAACGCCATTACAGATAATACAGAATTTTACTTGTTACAACAGGACAACAACGGACTTGAGACAAAATTTGGTCCTTTTATGCTCAACCCGAACAACGTCCCTGTTGAAGCAGTACCGGCAGTATTTGCATTACACCAGAACTATCCAAACCCGTTTAACCCATCAACAGTTATCAGTTGGCAGTTGCCAGTTGGCGGTTATACTACCTTGAAGGTTTATAATCTAATGGGTACAGAAGTAGCAACATTACTAAACGGCTATGTACCGGCAGGTAAACATCAAGTAAAATTCGACGCATCGCATTTGGCAAGTGGAATTTACATATACAAATTGCAGAGCGGAAATAATGTGGAAGTTCGTAAGCTGATCCTCCTGCGCTAATTTCCCACTGAAGTCCCGAATGCATTCGGGACGTAAGCGGGAGCTTCGGATGACAGGCGTTGGTGAAGTAATTTTCCTGTACTCTACCCCACCCTGTGTCCCTCCCCTTTTAAGGAGAGGGTAGGGAGGGGTCGAAGAGTTTGGTTTTCCTGAGCAAGGTTGAATATTGAATAATGAATAGAAACTTCTGAAAAATCAAATCTGCGATGAAAAAATAATTTAATCCCGATAGCTATCGGATATGCGTCAACCTAAGAAAGT
>CAMTVZ010000045.1:0-10998 GCA_947085285.1 uncultured Ignavibacteriota bacterium | reverse complement strand
TTAGAAGCGAACATAAAAAAATCGGCTAAAGACATTCGCGATAAATATATTGATCCGCCGAACACCACTGATTTTGGTATAATGTTTCTACCAGTCGAAGGACTATATGCTGAAGTAGTACGCCGTAGCGGTTTAATTGAAGTTTTGCAGCGGGACTTCAAGATCATCATAACAGGTCCCACTACATTAGCAGCATTACTCAACAGTTTGCAAATGGGTTTCAGGACACTTGCGATAGAGAAACGTACGAGCGAAGTTTGGAGTATTTTAGGTGCCGTTAAAACAGAATTCGAAAAATTCGGAGATGTCTTGAAAAAAGCGCAAGATAAAATTCATCAGGCAAGCACCGAGATTGACGATTTGGTCGGTGTGCGGACACGACAAATCCAGAAGAAACTTAAATCTGTACAAGAAATGGCATCGCCTGAAATTTTAAGCATCGCAGACGGAAATACTGACGATGAAAAAGAGGAATCTTAATCTCTTCTTCTCATCCGGCTTCGGTTTTCTTCCATTATTTTTTCGTACTTCTTGTATTGCTCCTTGTTCAAAATTTTTTTCAATTCTTTATCTTGCTCAAAGCTCAGCTTCTTCATATTCTGCATAATCTCGGAACGGTCTTCCGATTTGTCTCTCATCTCTGCTCCTTTTTTGGCATACTTCAATACAACCTCGCTTACTTGTTTAATCTGCTTTTCTGAAAGATTTAATTCAAATTTTAATCTCTCAGTAATACGAGCGGCTCGTTCCTCTGCACTCGGAAAACCCTGTTGCGGTTGTGCAATCAAAAAATTAAATCCCCACACCAAAGTTATCACAAACAAGTGTAAATATTTTAGTTTTTTCATCTTTTTTCCTTTCAATATTTTTTGTTGATATGACAAAATATAATAGAAACGGTTTAATTAGCAACACCTCTGCTTTGAAATCTTCCAAAAAATTATTATAATAAATCACTTAAATAATCATATTACCTCATATAATGTATAGAAAGGATCAGTAAAATGTTTCAAACCCGTCTTTTTCTCTTTTTATTTTCTATGTTTTTATTAATTGGTTGCAGTCCAAAAACCAGCGAACTTATTGTTGCTAAATATGGCGATAACGTAGTCAAGCTTGGTGAATACGAAAAGTTTTACACACGCAATATCGGTGGATTAGAAGCTGCAAAAAAATCGACTCAAAAGGAACGAGAAGATTTTTTGAATCTTCTAATGAAATATAAATTAAAACTGCAAGATGCTACTGATAAAAATTTAATAGCCGACCCGGAAATAATAAAAGAACTTGACGAGTACAGAACAAGCCTCGCATCTACCTACATGCTTGAGAAAGAGCTTGTTGAACCATCGTTAAAAAAATTATACCAACGAACAACAGAAGAGATTCGGGCAAGTCATATTTTGTTCAGAGTCGATATGACAAGCCCGCCAGAAGATACTTTAAAAGCATATACAAAGGCAATGGAAATAATAGACCGCTTAAAGAAAGGAGAAGATTTCGGTAAACTTGCATCTGAATTTTCGGAAGATCCCTCGGCAAAAGAAAATTTTGGCGACATATATTATTTTACAAGTGGCCAATTAGTTCCTGAATTCGAGGATGCGGTTTATGAAATGAAAATCGGAGAAATTTCGCAGAAGCCTGTTCGAACTGCATTCGGTTACCACATTATCAAGGTAACTGATAGGCAACCGGCAAAGGGGAGCATTCGCATTAGGCACATAATGGCTCGGTTTAATTCGCAGCAACCCGACTCTGCCGATTCGGCATCAGCTTATTTGCGAATTGTTGAAGTGCTTGATAGCTTAAAAGCAGGTGCCGATTTTCATGCACTCGCTGTATCAAAGTCGGAAGATGGGGGGAGTTCGGCTAACGGGGGCGATCTCGGATTCTTTCAGCGTCGAAGATGGGTGCAACCTTTTGATGAAGCCGCTTTTAAATTAAAAGCCGGTGAGATATCCAACATCGTCCGAACACCCTATGGTTTTCACATCTTAAAATGTGAAGAACAGAAACCGATACCAACTTACGAAGAAATGAAACCCGAAATTCAACGAAATTTCCAAGCCCAGCGATATAATAATGCATATAACGAATATATATCAAATCTGAAGAAGACTTTCCACTTTTCGATTGACGAAAACGTAGCAAATCTCTTTATAAGCGAATTAGATTCAACACAAACAACAAGCGATAGTGGATGGGATGCAACTGTAGGCGAAGATATCAGAAAAATGATACTTATCAAGGTAGGTACACAGAGTGTAAATGTCGATTCAGTAATTAATATGTTAACCGACAGGCAAGATTTTCAGGATACTCCTTTAAAAAAGAACGAATTAATGAAACGCTTCGAACGTATTGGCGAGTTGGCGTTACTGGCTGAAAATTCTAAAAATCTCGAAACTCGTTTCCCTGATTTCAAAAACCTAATGCAGGAGTATCAAGATGGTGTAGTACTTTATAAAGCCGAACAATTAGAGGTATGGAATAAATTAACTATCTCGGATAGTTTACTTCAGGAATATTTTAATAATAACCGTGAAAAGTTTAAACTCCCAAACCGAGTTGACTATAGTGAAATAGTTGTAGAGTCCGACAGTTTAGCAAACGAAATACTAAAACAACTTCGTGATGGTGAATCGTTCGAGAAATTAGCTGACCAATATAACGAGGAGCCAGAACTGAAAGCTAATAAAGGTTCGCGAGGTTTAAAAAGTATCGAAGAAGATGAAATTGCTAGTATGTGTTGGGATATGGAAGTAGGTTGGATTTCGCAGCCAATACTTAATGAAGATGGTGGATACAGCATTATCAAGGTAAACTCGAAGGAGCCGTCGCGCGCTAAAACTTTCGAGGAAGCCGGTGTCGATGTATCGAACGCATTTCAGGAGTATCAGCAAAAACAATTAGAAGCTGAATGGTTAGAAAAAATCAAAGCAAAATATCCGGTACAATTATTCCCCGAGCATTTGCAAAAAGCTTTTACTGAATCTACAAAATGAAAATCATATCATTTATAGTACTAACTTTTTTAGTAAGTTTGGGCGGTTGTAAAACTAACAATCAGCCGCCCGATTATATAGCACGTGTCGGAAATTCGTTCCTCACACAGTCGGATATTATCGAGAATGTCGGCTCGCTATCCGATACTTCGAATTTACAGGTCCGTATTTTTGTAAATAAGTGGATTGAAAACGAAATATTATTTCAAGAAGCTTCAAAAGAAGGGCTTGTCGGCTCAAAAGAAATCGAGCGGCAGGTTGCTGAAGTTCGCAAGCAGTTGGCTATTCAATCCCTCTTAGAAAATAAAATCTATAACGATAGTATACAATTTAGTGAGGATAAACTTCGTGACTATTATTCAAAACACTCGGATGAATTTGTGCTTCGCGAAGATGTTGTTCGATTAAACATTGCTTCCTTCACCGATCGACAGTATGCAACCGAATTCCGGAATCTAATTCTTAAAAACAAAGAGTGGAACGATGCGTTAGAATCTTTTCAATCATCCGAAACAAAAGCATCATCGATACACTCAGAAATTTCAGATGCCTTATTTACACAACTCACTCTTTACCCTACAGAGTTGTGGAAAGTTATTCGAAGTCTTTCGATCAACGATGTATCATTTCCGATTAAGAGTGGCGACACATATTACATCGTACAAGTTGTAGAAAAATATCCACAGGGTTCGAAAGCTGAATTGGCTTTAGTCAGAAAAGAGATAGTCCAGCGATTAATTACTCAGGAACGTCGAATGAAATATGATAGCTTGATTAGTTCATTACGAAAAAAATATAATATCGAACTTAAATTAAAGAATGATGAAAAAAATTAAAACGATAGCATTAACTTCATTTATATTTCTGCTTACTATAATTATAGTTTTTCCAACGCAAGGTCAGAGAAAGACCTTAGACAGGATAGTAGCTGTAGTTGGAAAAGAAATTATACTCGAATCCGATTTACAGCAACAGATAGAATTTTATGTAATGAACAACAGAATTGACCCTGAAACTCCTGGTTTAAAAAATCAGGTTTTAGATATATTGATAAACGAAAAGCTAATAGTTGCTAAAGCTATCGACGATACGAACGTTGTAGTTACAGAAGATGAAGTTACTCAACAACTCGATGCCCTGCTACAGCAAAACATTCAGCAAGTAGGTTCAGAACAAAAATTAGAAGAAATTTACGGTATGCCTCTTAGTAAGATAAGAAGAGAATTTCGTGATGAGATGCGAAAGAAACTTCTGGCTCAGCGGATGCAACAATTCCGATTTGCAAACATAAACGTAAGCCGCAGGGAAGTTGAACAATTTTTTGAAGCATATCGCGATAGTTTACCTGATGTCGAGGAAGAAGTTGAACTCTATCATATTTTGAAAATACCTACTAAAAGCGCTGAAGTGTTAGATAGCGTAAAAACATTAGCTGGAAAAATTTTAGATAGTCTAAAAAAGGGGGGTGATTTTGAGGATTTTGCAAGACGTTACTCGGAGGACAAAGGTTCGGCTGTTGCAGGTGGTGATTTAGGATTTACACGGCGTGGTCAATTTGTAAAAGAATTTGAAGAAGCTGCATATGCTTTAAAAGAAGGAGAGATTTCGGGGCTTGTTGAAACTACTTTTGGAATTCATATAATTCAGTTGATTGAACGCCGCGGCGAGAACATTCATACGCGACATATTTTGTTCAAAGTTGAAGCCGACGAAAAATCGGATGCCGCTGCTATTGAGCTACTAAATAGAATAGCCGATAGTGTACGTGCAGGGGGGAACTTCTCAGAATTTGCCAAACGCTATTCGGACGATTCTGAATCAGCTTCTATAGGTGGTTTTATAGGGCGCCTTCCTGTCGATCAGTTGAGTGCCGACTTTATTGAATCGGTAGCTAAATTAAACGAGGGGGAAATCAGCCAACCCTTGCCGGTAAAAACAGGAACTGCTGGCGGTTTTCAAATAGTTTATCTTAAAAAAAGAATCCCGGCTCATAAAATTTCGTTAGCTACTGATTGGCAAAAAATCGAAATGTATGCCACTAACTATAAGCGGAATAATGAATTCCAAAAATGGATTCAAGAATTGAGAAACGAAATATTTTGGCAGATACGCTGAAAAAATTATAAAGGAAAAATTAGTGAACAAAGATTTTAAAAAAATAGACGATGTAGAAGCAGTAAAACTGTTACAAGAAAACTTTGAATCTATCAAGAAAGAGATAGGAAAGGTAATTATAGGTCAGGATGAAATTATTGAACAGCTCCTGATTTCACTCCTTGCTCGCGGACATTGTTTGCTGGTAGGTGTTCCGGGGCTTGCGAAAACTTTGTTAATAAAAACTCTTGCCCAGGTTCTCGATTTAAAATTCAGTCGTATTCAATTCACTCCCGATCTGATGCCAAGCGATATAACCGGCACTGAAATTTTAGAAGAAAATATCACAACCGGTACCAAGTCGTTCAAATTTATTAAAGGTCCTATCTTTGCTAACATAATACTTGCCGATGAAATCAATCGAACACCCCCTAAAACACAGGCAGCTCTTTTGGAAGCTATGCAGGAACATCACGTAACTGCAGCCGGCGAAAAATACATTTTAGAAGAACCATTTTTTGTATTAGCAACTCAAAACCCGATAGAACAGGAGGGAACTTATCCACTCCCCGAAGCCCAACTCGACCGGTTTATGTTCAATTTGTGGCTCGATTATCCATCGCGCGCAGAAGAAATCGAAATTGTGAAATCGACTACAAGTATGTATTCATCGCAATTAAAACAAATTTTGAATGGCGACGAAATTTCTTTCTTTCAGGATCTTGTCCGTCGCGTTCCAGTTGCTGATAATGTAGTTGAGTTTGCAGTCGATTTAGTTGCCCGCACACGCCCGAACGGAATAGGTACTCCTGATTTTATAAAAAACTGGTTAAGTTGGGGTGCCGGTCCGCGTGCATCTCAATATTTAATTTTAGGGGCAAAAACAAAATCGATCATCGAAGGCAGGTACACTCCTGATATCGATGATGTCAGAAAAATGGCCGGTCCTGTTTTACGTCATCGCATCGTTCCTAATTTTAATGCAGAAGCCGACGGTGTTTCCCCGATTCAAATAGTCGAAAAATTATTATCGACCGTTTAACTTTTTTTTTGAAAGTATAATATGATTACGAAAAAATATTTTCTAACAATAATTATTTTATCCTTCACATTCTCGCTCGCTTCAATATCTCAAGAGATTCAAAAGTATTGGGTCTATTTTAAAGATAAAGGAAGATATTCACAACAAATCGGAATATTACAAAAAGGAACAACAGCTTATACAATAGCTGTTCAACAATTAACTGAAAGTGCGTTAAAACGGCGTGCTAAAGTTTTACCTCCCGATCAGTTAGTAGATTATCAGGATTTACCTCTTAATGAATCATACATAAAATCAATCCAACAATTAGGCGGCAAACTCCAACAAAAAGTAAGGTGGATGAATGCCGCAAGTTTTTTCCTATCTTCCGAACAAAAAATTCAGGTACAAAATTTATCATTCGTGGATGCTGTAACACCTGTCGTTCGTTTTTATAGAAATGATTTGATAGATAGGGCTGAGGTGGTTAATCAATCGTTTCAAAAACCTTTGGGTTTCGATTACGGTCCATCGTTGGCGCAATATGCAGCCGTAAAAATTCCGCAGGTTCATGAACTCGGAATTAACGGCGAAGGCGTTCTGGTTGGGATGCTCGATACAGGATTTCGATGGCGACTACACGAGTCGCTGAGAAACACAAACGTAATAGCCGAATGGGACTTCATCAATAATGACGACACGACAGCAAATCAAACGGGCGATCCGAGTGGACAAGATTCGCACGGCACATTAACTATGTCGATTCTCGGTTCATACATGCCCGGAAAAATTATTGGTCCAGCTTTTAAATCCAATTTCATTCTTGCCAAAACTGAGTACGTTCCTACTGAAACACAAATCGAAGAGGACTGGTGGGCAGCTGGAATCGAGTGGATGGAAAGCCGCGGCGCCGATGTTGTTAGTAGCTCGCTTGGTTACAACATATTTGATAATGGACAAGGATACAGATGGGAAAACGGCGATTTTAATGGAAAGACCGGCGTAACTACTAAAGCTGCTACACGTGCTGCTCGACTTGGAGTTGTGGTTGTAACTGCGATGGGTAACGAACGGAACGGAGACGGTGTACGTGGAACATTAATGTGCCCGGCTGATGCCGATAGCATTTTATCTGTTGGCGCCATCACGATTGCAGGAACGTTAGCATCTTTTAGTTCGACAGGACCAACCAATGATGGACGAATAAAACCCGATGTAGTTGCTCCCGGCGTAAGTGTTTATAGCGGCGTAATTCCTGGTCCGTCAACTTATGGTTACTCACAGGGGACATCTGCTTCAACTCCAATCACGGCTGGTGTTGCTGCTCTGTTGTTGTCAGCACGGCCTGAACTTACACCAGTTCAAGTTCGCGAGGCACTTCGCAATACAGCCGACCGTGTAGAAATTTCCCGATTCCCAACGCATCCAAATAATTTTGTTGGTTGGGGAAGAGTGAATGCACTAAAAGCTATCTATTACCCGAGTATACACAAGGAGCTCAACAATTACTATATTGCAAATTATGTTGGTAAAACAGGTGGAATATTTGCCGATTCTGTTTACCTGATTTTTTCATATAATATGGTTTCGTACGATACTTTGAAGATGAATAAATATTTTGGGTCAGCTCATGTTTCTAACGGAACCTATCGTGCTTTTTTACCAAGTTTGTCTGTCGGCGCCAAAGTTAGTTTTTATATCATTGCGGTAGATTCGGCTAATCAACTCATCCGATTTCCACAAGATAGTTCAAAAGCATATTTGTTTACGTATGGAAGCACACAAATTACACTCGATACTATGGAAGAACCACAGTTACCTACTAAATTTGAATTGAGTCAAAATTATCCCAACCCTTTTCCTACTCCTTTCAATCCCGGTACAACCATTCGTTTTGATTCTCCAAAAATTAGCGAAGGAACAATTATCATATATAATTTATTAGGCGAAAAAGTTTTGCTATTACATGATGGATTGATTAAAGAAGGAGTAAATTATTTTTACTGGGACACTCGCAATAGTAATGGTATCGAAGTCCCAAGCGGAATCTATTTCTACCAAATACGGACGAACTCATTTGTTGCCGACCGTAAGATGATTCTCATTCGATGATATTTTTATGTTCATAGGTTTTATTTCTATAACATTAGGAGGAAGTTGGTTATTATTTTTCCTTCTTGGATTGATATTTATTTTTCTTACAGTTCTATTTTATAAATTCACCATTCCGCCATTACCCACATTAAGAAAGTTATTCCTATCGGCTACTCGGTCATTTGCCTTAACGTTGCTGTTGTTCGTTATTTTTGAACCGATCATTAGTTTTATCAATATCGAAAAGAAACAACCGACAGTTGCACTTCTTATTGATAACTCGCAGAGTATGACTGTTACTGAGAAATCGAAAGAACAATTAAACGAACTGAAAAAAATACTTGATACAAAAATATTTGAGAATAATTTAAAAGGAACTGCACTAACTTATTTTACTTTTTCAGCAGGATTAAGAAAGTTGAATGAATATTATTCCGATGCAGTAAATTATTCAGGCGAAGTTACTGATATAGCAGCAGCATTAAAGAGTTTGAAGGAAGATACCAAAAATGAAAACTTGCAAGGGGTTGTCCTTATATCGGATGGAAATTATAACCAAGGGAAAAACCCTGTTTACTCGGCTGAAGATCTGAATGTCCCCATTTATACAATCGGAATCGGTGATACTTCGGAACAACGTGATGTGTTGATTTCTAACATTCAGACGAATAATATTGCGTATGCACAAACAAAGATTCCGGTTGATGTTACTGTTAAATGGACGGGTTGCAGAGGCGAAAATGCTGAAGTCGTAATGTACGAAGGTAAGAAGATCATTGATAAGAAGACAATAAACTTGAGCAGTGGTGGTTCCGAAACCCGCTTACGAATGTTTTATGAAACTCAGGAAGAAGGGACAAAAAAAATTACTGTTAATGTTTCCAATATTAAAGATGAGCTGACTGAAAAAAATAATTACAAATCGGTTTTTATTAAAGTATTAAAGAGTAAACTTAAAGTTCTAATTCTTGGCGGTTCGCCTTCAGCCGATGTAACCGCTGTAAATCAAGCTCTTTCTGAAGATCAGCATATCGAATATCTTTCGTTTACTCAAAAGAAATTGGGAGAGTTTTATACCTATAAAATGTTAAATAGCCGAGAGATATCGTTTTCGCAAAATAGTCTCGACTCGGCTGATTGTATTGTGATGATTAATTTTCCCACGGTGGTTACATCGAAAGAGATATTAGAACAGATTAAAAAAACAATCAGCGAGCAAAGGAAATCAATCTTATTTATCAACGGTAGGGATGTTGATTATACAAAATTGCGTTCACTTGAGGAATTCCTCCCCTTTAGTTGGACAAATGTAAATAACGCTGAGCTATTCGTGTTTGCAGCTATAGATGAAAAAAATAAAAATCATCCTTTATTGAACATCGAAACTGCGGCTACTTTTGAGGGATGGGGGCAACTACCTCCTGTTTTCAAAACTCGAACTCAATTTCGGTCCAAAATTGAATCCGATGTTTTAGCAACTATAAAAATACAAAACATTCAAATCGATGAACCACTGATATTAACTCGAAATATCAATCGATATAAGTCGGCTGCTATAACTGGTTATGGGCTATGGCGCTGGCGCCTCCTTGCACAGGGCAATTCACAAACCGAGCGTTTGTATGCTTCGTTTCTAACTAACATAATCAAGTGGCTAACCACAAAAGAAGATGAAAAGAAAGTACGAGTTGTGCCGGTTAAGGAAGTATTCGCTACAACCGACCCGATTGAATTTACAGCTCAGGTATATGACGATCAATATCGGCAGTTGGATGATGCAGAAGTGACTGTTTCAATTGAGAAGGAGACAGATCGGACAAAGTTAATTTTAGAAGCTGTTGGAAATGGAAGATACGAGGGAGCTATTACGAATCTTTCAGAAGGCGATTATGTTTATTCAGCAAATGCAGTAACTAAAGGTAGAGTAGTGGGTGAAGATAGAGGAAAATTTTCTGTCGGTAAAATGAACATCGAGTTTCTTGATACGAGGTTGAATAAGCAATTGCTCGATCAGATTGCTTTCAAAACCGGAGGTGTTTATGCTGAGATTGAGAATGTTGATAAAGTTATAAAATCGCTTTCATCAAAAAAGTATGAGCCACAAGAGATAACAACTATTACAAAAGTACAAATATGGAATTGGGAATATATCGCTTTGTTGTTGGTGGTTTTACTTTCGTTAGAATGGTTTATACGAAAAAGAAATGGTATGCTATAAAGCAAAAAGCCTCTGATTTCTCAGAGGCTTTTTTTATTTCAATTTGTTAACAGCCTTAGCTAATGCCGATTTTTGGTTAGCCGCTTTATTTTTATGTATTATTTTTTTAGCCGCTAATTGGTCTAAAAGCTTTGCAGTTTTTTTCAAAATTTCAGCCGCTTTAGTTTTATCTTTTTCGTTCTTGACGTTCTTGATAGCTGTTTTCATCTTCGATAAATTAGCCTTATTTCGCAAACGTCGCTTCTCGGCTTGGCGTGCCTGCTTCTGCGCAGATGCATGTCGTATCATTAAAACTCCTAAATTTTAATATAATTACTGAATTATTCGGCACAAAGATACTTAAAAGTAACTTGAAAAACAAATTCGTAGCATCCGAAAAACTGGGGGGGAAGACAAAATTAGGAAAAATAAAAGGTTCACTGTAAGTTAATTTAAAAAAACCAAATTACAATAAACTTACAAGGTGAACCCATGTTGGACAAAAACAATATAATAAGTTTACAAGAGAGATTCAAGACCATAGAGCAACAGACAAGAGAAATAGCCTATAAACTATGGCGAGA
>CAMTVZ010000044.1:0-8598 GCA_947085285.1 uncultured Ignavibacteriota bacterium | reverse complement strand
ATATAAATTATGAGGGGATTTAGAAGTGGTGGCTGCTTCGAAGGATACGTCCCTAAATACTAATCATCTTGTATTCTTCTACACACAAGTAAAAAATATATGTCCCCTCGCCAGGAAAATTAATTTTTGTGGACTGACGCGGCAGTTAGCCGCTTATTGTGTGAGAACTTAATAACTATTGATAAATGTAAATCCGATGAAATAAATCCAATATTGATGCCAGATCAAAAAGTAGAAAATTATGTCATATTCCTAAAAATTTTAAAAGAAAATTTAATAATTTCCAAAAACTGAAAAAGCAGAGGTGAGTTGTTGCCATAAATGAAAATGTGTTGAATATTTCAACAACAAGTTTTTTAAGAATTAAACATTCTCTCAATCGACCAATGTCGGTCTGAAGATTGGACAACAACTGAATCTTTTATACCCGATTTTTCTATTAACGATTTTACTTCCTCAATTGTGAAGGAAGCTAACAGCGAATCACGAAATAATCTTTTCTGATGATCGTCGCAATCGGCTGCATACTGTTGCACAAAATTTTCTACTATGGCTAACGAATCGGGGCGAATCAAGTCGCGAATCAAAATCCCGGCTTTGCATTTTGAAACTCTGTTGATTTCTTTTAAAACGGGAAGAGGATCCGGGATGTGATGCAAAAGACTGTTTGAGATTACCGCATCGAAATGTTTGTCGGGATAGGGTAATTTTTTTGCATCCACAATTTCTAATTTTATGTTTGAAGAATAATTGAATGCATCAACATTCAACTTCCCGACTTTCAACATATTTTCTGAAAGATCGACAGCAACGATTTTTAGTTTAGGATTTCGTTGTAAAATTAGAATTGGAATCCGCGCACTCCCTGTTCCTAAATCTAAAACTAATCCTTCCGCTGGTAATAACTCGATTGCACGTTCAGCGAAAGAAGTGTTCACCTCGGTAAAATCCATTGCATCGTACTCGAGTGCATCCTCCATTGTATCCATTACTTCTGGTTCTAAAATTCGCTCTATCATATACTCGATATTATAAATTTAATTCCGAAGCAATTGACCTCATCGCTTCAATTGTAAAGTTGATGTGTTCGGTCAACTCAATATTTAATTCTTCCGCTCCTTGAATAATTTCATCTCGATTCACATTCTTTGCAAATGCTTTATCTTTCATTTTCTTTTTAACAGATGAGGCTTCAAGGTCGGATATTTTATTAGGACGGACCAGGGCGCAGGCTGAAATAAAGCCACACAGTTCATCCACCGCAAAGAGAGTTTTAGCCATCAGTGTTTGGCGAGGAACATTTGTGAATGATGCATGACCGAGAATTGCTGTGCGAATTTCTTCAGATACTCCTCTGGCTTTCAAAATTTCCGAACCCTTTAACGGGTGGTCAGGGATATTTGGATACATTTCGTAATCGAAGTCGTGAAGTATTCCGACTACTCCCCACATTTCTTCATCCTCACCGAATTTACGGGCATAAGCCCGCATCGCCGCTTCGACTGCATACATGTGTTTGCGCAGAGCATCGTTCTTCGTGTATTCGTGCATTATATTGAGTGCTTCATTACGGTTCATATTTATTCCGGATATTTTATTCAAATATATTTATTAAGATTCCAAAAACAAAATTCCAAACAAATTCAAATCGCCAGTTATCATTAACCAACTTTTAACACTAACAAAGTTATATCATCCGATTGATGGTCGCCGCTGTATTCTTGAACTTCTGAAATAATCTGTTCTTTAATCTTTTCGGCAGATTCATTTTTTCTCGATGCGATGATTTGCAACAATTTTTCTTCTCCAAACTCAATCCCATCGGGATTCATTGCTTCGCTAACCCCATCGGTGAATAACACCAAAACATCGCCGGCAACAAGTTGCACTATGCCCTCTTCATAAGTAGTTGATTTCATTACACCGAGCAGAAGTCCCCCTTTTTCTAAACGCATTATTGTGCCATCTTTTCTTAGAAGTAGAGGTAAATTATGTCCCGCGTTTACATAAGTTAACTTTTTATTTTTTTTATCAACGCTTGCCAAAAATAATGTAATAAAGCGATCGTTGCCGGTACTTTCGCATATCAAATCGTTTACACGTTTTGTCAATTCAGAAAGTTGAAGTTTGAGTGGAACTAATGCACGAATCATTGCTTGTAAATTAGCCATCAAGAGCGAAGCGGGCGTTCCTTTCCCAGATACATCTGCAATCGCAATAATAAAATTATCGTCATCAAGATTGATGACGTCGTAATAATCGCCGCCAACATGTTTTGAAGAAATATTTGCCGCATCTAAATCGTAGCCTGCATATTTCGGTAATTTTTTGGGGAGCATCCCTCTTTGTATTTCGCGTGCGATCAACAGATCGTCTTCGATTTTTTGTTTTTCTAAAGCTTCTTTAAAAAGGCGCGAGTTTTCGAGTGAAATCAAAAACAAGTTTCCTATCGAATGCATATATTCGAGATCGCTTTGTGTGTAGGGTATTCCTGTTATTCTTTCGCCTATCGTTAGTATCCCTTTTATTTCATCTTGCATCTTCATAGGAATAATAGCGGCAATGCCAATGTTTTTTAATTCATTTTTAAGTTTTTTTGTTGAAACTATTTCAGAAACCAGCATTGGGTTTTCGAACTCGGCAAGCTTACAGATTACAGAAGTATTAATAGGGTTAGGAAATCGTGACGAAACAATTTTCATTTCATTCCCCTCTTTCAAACAAATCGCAAATTGACGCACACCAATTTGTCCCATCAAGGAAAGCGAGAACAATTTTATTACTCGTTCACGATTAATTATAGACGAGAACTCTTTTCCCAAATCGAAGAGTGTAGTAGCACGATGGATTTGTTTATCAAGTTCCCTGTTTACTTTTATTAATTTATCGAAACTAAGTTTTTGGGCAATAGCTGCTGCGGCAATGTTCGAGAGCGATTTTATATATGTTTCTTCTTCGTTGGTTAATTTTTTACGCGATAATTTTGTAATTCCTAATGCACCTAAAACATCATTTTTAAAAATTAAAGGAATAAGAATTTGAATTTCGTTTTTATTTAATAATTTAACCCACTTTTCATTTTTTTTCTTTATCGAATTTATATAGATAATCGATTTAAGCTTTTGTGTAATAACAATATTTTTTAATCTATCATCGAGTATAAATCCCCTCACAGTTTCGGTGCGAAAAGTTTGTTCTTCTACTTTTAAAATAACTATTCCCCTTATACAGAGCAGTTTCCCCATCGCAGTAAGTATAAAATGATTCAACACAAATTGAAGCGAAACATCTGAATTTACAACTTTACTGAATTCAAAAAGGGAATTCACATCGAATCGTGTAACCGAGTTCGCTCGGTTTTCTTTTTTGTAATTAAGCATATCAGCTAAAATATTTAATCAAGCGGACAATATTTTTTTGCCCCTCAACTCTGCTAAAATCGACTTCATCAACAAGCGAACGCATTAAAAACATACCGAGTCCACCTTTCTTATAATTTTTGAGATTATCTTTAATGTCAGAATTTTTAACTGAATTGGGGTCGAATGGTTTACCGTAATCGGTAATCACTACTTCGAATTTATTTTTATTTTGAATAACACACACCTCTATCGGATAGTTACTTACATTTTTATATGCGTGTCGGATGATATTGGTGCAGGCTTCATCGACTGCTAAAACTATCCTATTTGTAGTATCTTCGTCGATTCCTGACTTTAAAGCTACATCAGTAACAAACTTACGAACCACTACTAAATTGCTTGTAGTGCTTTCAACTATAATTTCATTCTTCATCTAAATACGTCTCGAAAATTTTTTGAGTGCATCTTCTTCAGTCTTTGTAATTTCATACAACATCGGAAAACCAAGAATATCGAACACGTTATAAATTTTGGGAGAGGCATTTGTAATTTTAATATCCCCCTTGTTTTTCCTAACTTCTTCGATGTATGCCATAAACACACCTAAACCAGCACTACTGATGTAGGATAAGTTTTTGCAGTTCACAATTATTTTGTATTGCTTATTGTTAATAATTTGTTGAATTGCATTTTCAAATTCAGGTGCAGTATGAGCATCAAGATATCCTTTCAAATCAATAATTTGGACATCCGAATTTTCACGAAAATTAATTTTAAAATTAGTCATTTATTTTTCCTTTATTTTAATTTCGCAGCCATTTTAGAATAATCAACGTAAGGTCATCATGCGGTGGTTGGTTTTGCATGTATTCATTTACCGACGAAATTATTGCATCTCTAATATCTATCGCCGATTTGTTTCGATTGTTTTTTATTGCATCAAGCAAACGTGAATAACCAAATTCATCCCCCTCTTTTGTGTGAGCTTCGGTAATTCCATCTGTGTAAAAAATCAGAGTATCGCCTGAGTTCAAATGAGTTTGACTTTCTTGAATATACTTTGCAAAAAGCTCCGAGTTCCCCATTCCTAAACCAATCCCGTTCGGTCGGACAAAACTGACGTCAGATTCCTTCGCCAAAATAAACGGGCAATGTCCCGCTCTTGCGCTTGTTAAAAGACCAGTTTCTAAATTTAGAACGGCATATATCAAACTAATGAACGTTCGTTTATCGATACTCGATGATATTGCCTGATTAGCTTTTATAAGAAAATCTTTGGGTGAAGGATAAATTTTACAGAGGGATTGAAATATTCCCTTCATTTCAGCCATATAAAAAGCCGCCGAAACACCTTTGCCCGAAACATCGCCTATAACAATCGCTAAATGTTTATCATCAATCATCATAAAATCATAATAATCGCCGCCCACCTCGAACGCTGGCGACGAGAAAGCCTCGAACTCGATATGTTCAATACTTGGTAGGGTCTGTGGTAGCAATCGTTTTTGCATCTCTTGTGCTAAATTCATTTCGCGCATCAGGCGTTCACGCTCGAACGACTTTTCAATCAATCTCGAATTATCAACCGCTACTGCAGCTTGGTCGGCAAATGCCGAAATGAGTTCCAAATCTTCACGGTCGAATCCGTACTCGGCTTCCATTGTGGCATATAGTATTCCAACAAGCTCATTACGTGCTATCAAAGGGACTGCAAGGATTGAACCGATTTTAGTATCGAGACCGTTCAGGTGCTTGGTTCTACTGTCGCTTTTGAAGTCATCAATCATCACTGGTTTTCGGTCGTTGATAACCGACGAACGTAACGTAATAGGAGACGAAAGATTGATGCGATTTATATCCTGAACCGAAATATTTTTTTGTGCCGCTACTGATATATTAGACTGTTCGGATTTCAAGTTTCTTAATTTATCGGAGGGTTGAATAATTTCGAGCCACGAGCTTTTTGCTTCACAAACTTGAAGCGTCATACTCGTTACCGATTCCACAAGTTCGTTAAAGTCCAATACCTGAGTTACAAGTTTACTCAAGTTATGCAACGATGCAACTTCGCTCATCTTTCTATCAAACGTATCCGATGTGGGGAGATGAAATATAGTACTCAAAAATGCTATCAAAGAATATAACAGAATAAGAAGGAATACCCCATCGATAAAATATTTCAGAGAATGTGAAAAATAAAGGATAGATTTCCCAGCTGCAGAATTATTCTGATAAATAAGAATCAGAGCCGTAAATATTACGAGTGTTGAAAAAGTAAAAACAATAGTTAGAACCTTTTCCCGTTTCTTCAAAAATACAATCCACGGCATTCGGAACGAATTAATTAGGATGAGGAGAACAAATATTCCGAAAAGTATTGTAGTTACTAAACGAGATTCGTATGGATTTAAATTGATGGCAGAAAAAGTTGTAGCTAAAAGTGCGAGTACTAAAATTATAAAATTACGTTTTGTATATCTTCTTGGCTTATAAATAAGTATATCTCTTAAGAGTAATATGAAGAGAATGGCTGCTACGCCAATTATTACAGCCAACGCATTCGAGATAAAAATGGTTGAGTAATTATTTGGAATGAGGGAAGAAGCTTTAAATTCGAATTCAATTCCGATTGCTACTGTCAGTAGTAAAGATATCCCCAGTACAATTGTACCGAGTATAAGGATTGCAGTTAATCGTTTTAACGGAACCGATTCCCTCTTCCAATACGATTGTATATAAAAATAAAAAGGAACAAAGGCACCAATTTTTATTAAATCGACTTGAGCAAATACAGGTCCGACGTTTTTACTAATTACATCTAAAATTAATCCAACAAGGAACAGGGTAAAACCTGTGATCAAGTAAAAAATTTTTCCGAAGCGATGTAAAAAATTAAAGTTCATTTTTATATTTTAATTTTCATCCAGGTTTTAGATCGGAATTTAAAATAATTGAGGGCTAAAAACATTACGACGTAAACTGGAAGAGCCCACCAAGCACCGATAATTCCACCTTGCAAAACAACTCCGAAAAAGTAAGTGAGAGGTAAAAACAAAACCCAGTGAGTGAACACTTCGACCCACATTACATAAACTGTTGCTCCTGCTGCCTGAAGCGAGTTAGCTAAGATTATACCACCACCATAAAATAATTGAGATAAACCGGCAATCTGCAAAAGGGGTACTGCGAGTTGAATGACCTCGGCGTTCGTTGTGAAAACCGATAAAACAGATTCCGGAAAAACAATAAATATAAAACCAATAACTAAAGTAAAGTAAGTACCAATTTGTGCAGTTTGAAAGCCGTATATTTGCGCCCGCAATGGATTGCCACGCCCTAACGATTGCCCAACAAGAGTTTGTGCAGCCGCACCGAGACCGAAACAGGGTATGAATGATATAAAAAGGGTGCTAATAACAACCTGACTTGCAGCCTGCTCAGCTGTTCCAATAATTCCGGTTACAGCCACAAATATCAAAAAACCTAAAAGTATTAATACATTTTGTAATGAAACTGGTATTGATATTTTTAAAATTTGTTTGATAGTTTCTTTTGATAGATAAATATGTTTGTAATAGCTGTAGGTTATTCGATATTCTTTCATAAAAGTTACAGACACGAGTACTAACCACCCTACAACCAAACTAACAAACGAAGCTATGCCGGCACCGGTTAGTCCCATTTTCGGAAAACCAAGATTCCCAAAAATCAAAAGAAAGTTTGTAAGGATATGTAAAACCATCACAACTATTGCAGAATGTAAAATAACTTTCGAATGCCCGATGCCGTAAAAGAATCCTCTGTAAGATACAATCATTAGAAAAAAAGGCAACCCTAAAAATCGGAAAGCCATATAGTCAGCCCCCTCAGCAGCAACTGCTGTATCTTTAGAAAAGAAATCCATAATTTCGAAAGAAAAGAAATAACCAATAACGGCAAACACAATTCCGAGTATTATTGAAAGAATTAAAGAATTATTTAAAGCTTCGCTCACACCAGCAAGATTACCTTCCCCTTGTCGGCGAGCTATCAAGACATGTGTTCCTGTACTCAGACTTGAGAATAAGCTTGTAATTGCCCACGAAGCTAAAAAAGCTAACCCCAAAGCGGCTAAAGCAACTTTCGAATTTTCGAGTCGACCTACCATCGCAGTATCGACCAATGTAAGTAACATTTGTGTTGCTAATCCTCCCACTACAGGAAGGGCAATTTTCATTATATCTCTCGATATATTTTTATCTGGAAATATTTTCATAAATGAAAAACCCACCCCGCATTATTTCAGGGTGGGTTGTTAAAAAATTAAACAGTATTAGTTTGAATATTCTGCAATATACTTGTCGACATCGCGGGCGACATTGCTTTCTTTAAATTCTTTTTTTATACGTTGAAATAACTTAACTGCGTTTTCTTTTTTTCCACCGTTTCCGTAATTTATTCCTGCTAAGATAAGATATTCGGGCGTCATTATTACGTCCGAAACTTTGTTAGCCGCCTTCTCATAATACTTTGCTGCCTCTAAATTATCCCCCTTACGTTCGTAGCAACCAGCTATCCCAGCATAAACCGATGCCTGTAAATATTTGTCAGAAAAACTTATTTCCTCATATTCTGCAAGTGCTTTATCGGTTTCTCCAATTTCATAATAAGAATTTGCCAAATAAAATCGTGCCATTTCTCCCGATTTTGTACTCCCGTATTCATCTACAATTTTTTTCAGACCGTTCAAACCTTTTCAGGTTGTCCATCAATTGCAACTTGATAATTATTTTGGTCGTAGAAATGAAATATTTTCCCTAATTGTACTGCAGCAATCTCGTTGTTTGCCGCCAGATTATTTAAGTAAAAGACAATAGCAATTACTACTACTACAAAACCTGTTAAAGCATAAGAAATATACTTTTTATTAATCTCATAGAAGTTAAGTACTTTTGAGTAAGTTGTGAGAAGAGGATCGACTTTAATTTCTTTTTTTGATAGTTTCTTTTTAGGACGAAGCATTTAATTGGTTTCCTTTATGTTTAATTGAAAAAATAATAATTTAATAAGTACGCCCGGCGCGATTCGAACGCGCGGCCTACAGCTCCGGAGGCTGTCGCTCTATCCAGCTGAGCTACGGGCGCATTTTGTTTATGAGTCCCGCCTAACGGCGGGATCCTCAATCCGAATGCGTACTTAACTTCTTCCGCTTCGCAGAATCGTTAAGTCCGTTCGGATTGGGACTACGGTCGCATTT
>CAMTVZ010000043.1:0-2175 GCA_947085285.1 uncultured Ignavibacteriota bacterium | reverse complement strand
CTGAATTTTTAAAAGAAGGGGCAGCGATAAATGATTTTTTTAAACCCGATCGTGTTGTGATAGGAACCCTCAGCGAAAGAGCTCGTAAAATTATGGGCGATTTGTATGCACCCTTCGTCCGAACAGGAAAACCAATCATTTTTATGGATGAGTTAAGTTCAGAATTAACGAAATATGCGGCTAATGCCTTGTTAGCTACAAAAGTTACATTCATGAACGAGATTGCCAATATATGCGAACGCGTTGGAGCTGATGTGAAAAATGTTCGTCTCGGCGTTGGAAGCGACGAGCGGATTGGATATCAATTCCTTTTTCCGGGAGTTGGTTACGGCGGCTCGTGTTTTCCAAAAGATATTGCTGCACTTGTGAAAACTTCATCCGACTATGGATATCAATTTAAAATTCTGAAATCTGTAGAACATGTAAATCAGGAACAGAAAAAAATCATTGTTAAAAAGCTTTTAAAATATTTTAATAATAATCTGAAAGGCAAAACGATTGCAGTTTGGGGACTTTCGTTTAAACCGAATACCGACGATATGCGTGAGGCGCCTTCGATTACAATCATCAATGAGCTTTTAAAACGGGGTGTGAAAGTTCAAGCACACGACCCTGTAGCATTAAATGAAGCTAAACGAATTTTTGGAAATAAAATTAAATATTTCACAAACAATTACGATGCACTTAAAAATGCTGATGCGTTAGTTATCGTTACCGAATGGAACGAGTTCCGTCGTCCCGATTTCGAAAAAATGAAGAAGCTAATGAAACATAGTGCGATTTTTGATGGAAGGAATATTTATGAACCCGAAGCAATGATAGAAACTGGTTTCGCATATTATCCAATTGGAAGAAGAGTAGTAAATGGCAAATAAAATTGTTTCCGTAGTAACAGGTGGTGCTGGTTTCCTCGGCTCACATTTATGCGATAAATTACTTTCAGAAGGGCATAAGGTTGTTTGCATCGATAATTTAATTACAGGCGATGTTGCCAATATTTCGCATCTTTTGGGGAACCAAAACTTTACTTTTATAAAACACGATGTAACCGAATATATTTTCATCGATGGAAAGGTCGATAACATTCTTCACTTTGCATCCCCCGCAAGCCCGATCGATTACTTGAAACTCCCCATTCAAACTTTGAAAGTTGGCTCGTTGGGAACTCATAAAGCTCTCGGACTTGCCAAAGCTAAAAAGGCAAAATTTTTATTAGCCTCCACATCCGAAGTTTACGGCGACCCTTTGATACATCCTCAAACCGAAGAATACTGGGGCAACGTAAACCCAATCGGATTTCGTGGAGTGTACGACGAAGCCAAGCGGTTTGCCGAAGCTTTAACTATGGCTTACCACCGTTATCACGGAGTCGATACTCGTATCGTTCGAATCTTCAATACATACGGTCCGCGAATGCGAGTTGAAGATGGCAGAGCAATTCCAGCTTTTATGTCGCAATCTTTGAAGGGGGAAGATGTTACCGTTTTTGGCGACGGTTCTCAAACACGAAGTGTCTGTTATGTTGACGATCTCATAGATGGAATTTATCGCTTACTCTCTTCTAACGAAATTAACCCAGTAAATATCGGCAATCCCGATGAAGTTACAATACTTCAACTGGCTCAGGAAATTATTGGACTAACTGAGAGTAAAAGTAAAATAGTCTTTCGAGAACTACCAGAAGATGATCCAAAAATTCGTCAGCCGAACATTGCGAAGGCAAGGCAGATTTTAAATTGGGAACCTAAAGTTAACCGGCGTGAAGGACTGATTAAAACATTGGAATACTTCAGAAAAAAAATATTTTCCTGACCGAACCTACAAGGGTATTTTCATAATGAAAAAATTATTCTTGATAATATTTTTTAGTATCCCCACTGGAAATAGTTTGGGTTTTTCAATTATTGAAAATTACGATTCATCCTATTCTTCTACCATCAACATTTCTTCTAATCATGTAAATTATCAGAAGGTGGCATTGATTAGTGGTGCTGTATTGGGGGCAGGAACTGGTGTATATTATTACCAGCTCAATGCTTGGTGGAAGCATTGGCGAAAACCTTTTCATATTCAAGAAGATTTAGTTTACGGTAAATCAGTTGATAAAATCGGGCATGCATGGGATGGCGCCCTTATTAATTTTATTTTATCAAAATCGTACCGCTGGGCGGGTTT